>JAAZFB010000322.1 GCA_012511915.1 Clostridiaceae bacterium | reverse complement strand
ACCCCATAGATATTATTGCAGCGCTGCTATTGCCGGCTGTATCATTTCTGTACTCTTTGCGTGTTAACGTGAAAAATTGGGGAGTAGGCAATCCCTCACACAGCAATATTTTTTTTGTGGCAATCTTATTTATGGCAATGGCACTTGCTAAGACCTTTGATCCGGTATAAGGAATATCCAGCATTTCTAGAAGACCTTGAATAGTGCCATCTTCACCATATTTGCCATGTAAGGCAATAAAAGCCAGGTCAATGTTTTGGCTTTTTAAATTCTCCGCTATATTATGGTCAACATCAATTTTTACTGCGTTATAACCGGTAGCTTGTAATGCTTCATAAACTGCCTCTCCGGTGCGCAGGGAAACTTCTCTTTCCGCCGAACGCCCGCCCAATAAAACACCAATTTTTTTGGGGCCCATTAAGCACCTCCGAAATTGTAATTGTTATATATATATATTCGGTTGTGTGATTAAAAATCCTTTATATGTTGTAAATATACCTTGACTGACCGTTAATATCCTGACTTTTGCAGCAAATAGATAAAAAAACAGCCTTGAACCTATATGGTTACTGGATTCTTGGCTGTTTTCGTTTGTCAGAAAGTTGTTGTGTAAATTACCCTTTTTTGACCTCTCCTAAAATTTTTTTTATTTCTCCTAACTGCAGGCATTTCTTGTCAAATTCGATCCCAAATTCTTGGCCTATATCATTCAGCGTTTCATCAACGTAATCAAATAGATAATAATTCTCTTGGATATGACTGCATGAAGCCCTTCTCAAACTTTCCAACAGGACAGTCACCGAATACTTTCCTTTCAATCGGTGTTCTAGTATTCTTGCGATGACAAGTGCAACAAAACAGGTAAGAAAATGAGCCTCAATGTGTTCCTGCCTTGAAAGGAATACCGGCCTGCTTTCAAGATCACTCTTTGTGATCTTGAAGGATTCCTCGATTTTCCAAAGTCCCCTGTATATTTCAATAATGCGCTCGTCCGATTCTTTGTATTCACTAGTGATGATTGCGTAATATCCGTCCAGTTCTTCTTCTTGCCTTAATTTTTCCTCATCAAAAAGCAGGTGTTTCGCATCGTTCAATATCTCCCCCGTCTTTACATCAAAAGCAAGGTTCTTAATGTACTTGGCGGCACCATAAGATGTCGCCCGGTTATATTGTGAGGGATTGCGAATTAAACTTCTTGCTTTTTCCAGCGCAGGAGCGCGATCCGCCTTGGCTTTTAAAGCGAATTTCTTACTGTAAAAAACGACTTGCTTTTCATCAACGGTTTTCTTTAGCTTCTTCCCAATTTTCGAAGTCACCGTAATTTCTCTGGGATAAAGCCTGGATTTGATTTTGAAATCCTCATTTTTGTAGATGTAATCTTGCTGGTTCAGCACATAATCTTTAAATTCCCGGTTAGCGCCACGGATGGAAAAACTAAACACATAGCCATTTTTGGCAGATAGGGTATACCAGATGTTATCTCCTGTTGTCATGCCCTTATCCGCCACCACAATGATTCGACCTAACGAAAAATCACGTTGTATCTTACCAAGCATTGGGAGCAATGTTTGTTTGTCGAGTATGTTCCCAGGGTGGAGACCGTATGTAATCGGAATCCCGTCAGTATCCATAAACAGTCCCATTTGCACAATGGGATCAGGACGGTGTTCCTTAGAGACCCCTTTTCTTCGAAGTTCATCTTGCACATCAATTTCAAAATAATAATTGGTCACGTCATAATAGACTAGGCTAGTATTCCGTTTATACTGCTCTTTGATCCGTTCGTGAATACATAGCTGCAGCGCATCTTTATGCTTGTTGAGAACGGAAAGACAGCGATAGACATCATCCAGTGAGAAATCCGTTTTTTCGAAAAATATGCCCTTGTTCTCGTAAGTATTCTTTTTGGAAGCCGGATAAAGCAAACGCGCAAACACTAAAAGCTTCATAATATTATTAGAATTATATTTCTCCTTGGAATGACGCTGCCGATTGATGAGAAAAGTATGTAGTCCAAGATCGTGGTAGATTTTGCTCAAGGCGGCATAGCCGAAGTTCTTGCGATTTGTTGTATCACTTTGAATTCGTTCATCACTATGGAAGCGAAATGTTACAGAGAATTTTTCTAAAGTCTGTTGTTCATTCATTTTTCTGACATTCTCTTCGAAAAAGGCAATCGGGTCATCGTGTTCTTTCTCCAACTCATCAAGGTAGCCAAGAGATTTGATTGTTTTAGTCCGGGATTTCTTGCTCTCCTTATCACGGTAACCGTGTACGATGGACAAATAAGTGCGTCCTGTCTTTTTGTTTTTCGCTTGTCTAAGAAACATAAGCATATGATTCCCCTATCGTAGAAAATTCAAATACATAAGTATATCTTACCATATAATCAACATTAATCAACACAAAAATGACTAAAAATTAATATAAAATTACCCGAAATCATCAATAAAATCAATGCTT
>JAAZFB010000321.1 GCA_012511915.1 Clostridiaceae bacterium | reverse complement strand
TTTGTAAAATTCTCTTCCATTAAATATAACATTTCAAATTCAGTTTAACAATATAATGTTATAGTTCAAAAAATCATTACATATTACAATACAATATTCCATAACTGGTGATATACTTTAGTAAAAACAAAAGGGGCAGTATTTATGAATATGTATGAATGGATTGACAACTTAACAACTCAAAAAACCAAGAAGCCGTTGCCTATACTATCTTTTCCGGGTGTACAGCTACTAGGCATAACTGTTAAGGAAATGATAGAAAGTTCTGAAAATCAGGCAAAATGTATGAAGGCTATAGCCGATAAATTTGATTGTGCCGCCTCAGTAAGCCTTATGGACTTATCCGTTGAAGCAGAGGCGTTCGGAAGCACGATTAAATACAGCGATGATGAAGTTCCGACAGTTATTGATTCCATTGTTGATACAATAGAGGATGTGGATAATTTAAGAGTTCCGGAAGTGGGAGACGGCAGAACAGGTATTTGCGTTAAAGCTATTGAAATTGCAAAGAATTTAATAACTGACAGACCTATTTTTGCAGGTGTTATAGGACCTTTTTCACTTTCGGGAAGGCTTATGGATATGATGGAAATCATGGTAAAATGCCTTATTGAGCCGGAGCTTACTCATATAGTGCTAAGCAAAGCAACCGAGTTTATAATTAAGTATTCTCTTGCAATGAAAGCGGCAGGAGCGAACGGTCTTGTTATTGCAGAGCCTGCAGCAGGTTTGTTGTCGCCCGCTTTGTGCGATGAATTTTCAAGTGAATATGTTAAAAAAATAATTGAGGCTGTGCAGGATGAAGATTTTTTAGTGATTTATCATAATTGAGGAAACACAGTGCCTCTTATTGATTCAATACTTGGAACTAATGCAAAAGCATACCACTTTGGAGATGCGGTTGACATAGGTACTATACTCGAAAAAATGCCGAAAAAAATTCCTGTTATGGGCAATTTAAGTCCTTCAGAGCACTTCAGAGCAGGAACACCGCATACTGTCGAAAAATCTACATTAGATATGTTGAAAAAAACAAAAGGATATAATAATTACATCCCTTCTTCAGGATGCGATATACCACCTTTAGCACCAATTGCGAACATTGAAGCTTTTTTTAATGCAGTACATATATTCTATTCTAAAGGACTTTGAATAATATCTATTTACCGCACCAACCTCTCCCCCAGGCTTTGTGCAGCAGCCTTATCTGCTGATGATATAGCATGCGTGTAAAAATTAAGTGTAGTAGAGTTTTGCGCGTGTCCTAACCTTTTTGCCACCGTTGCTACATCTATGCCTAAATTTATCAATAGTGTTGCACTTGTGTGCTTTGTTCATGGAAAGTTATTTCCGGCAACTCGTTCTTCTTTAAGAATTTACCAAACCAATGAGACAGTGTGGCAGGAAACATTGCCTTCCCATCCCACTGGATCATAAGCCTTTGTGTTCCCTTCCATATACTGCCCATAATTTAGGGCTTATCCGAAAATATACTGATTCAGTACGCTCTCTAAAAGTTCCTGTCTACCAGATTGATTGACTATTTTGTCATTCTCCATAGCGTATTTTTCAAGCTCCCTAAAGCCTGCCCTGCCTTCGACAATATCCTTGCCTATGCCGGATTTATAGCTTGAATATCTGTCCTCGATAAACTTATCTATTTTACCGTCCTGTATTATTTTATAAGCAATTTTTAGTCCCTTTGCAAATGTATCCATACCTGCGATATGTGAATAGAACAGGTCAATCGGCTCAAATGAGCCTCGTCTTACCTTTGAGTCGAAGTTTAGTCCTCCGGTTGTAAAGCCGCCTGCTTTTAGTGTTTCATACATTGCAAGGGTTGTGTCATATATGTTTGTCGGGAACTGGTCGGTATCCCATCCGAGAAGCATATCACCCTGATTTGCATCAATGCTTCCAAACATGTTGTTTATTCTTGCGACTGCAAGCTCATGCTGAAAGGTGTGCCCTGCTAAGGTCGCATGATTTGCCTCTATATTTATTTTAAAATGCTGGTCAAGACCATAGGTCTTTAAAAAGCCTATAACGGTTGCTGTATCAAAGTCATATTGATGCTTTGTCGGCTCCTTTGGCTTAGGCTCAATTAGAAACTGCCCTATAAAGCCTATTTCCTTTGCATAGTCAACAGCCATTTGCAAAAAGCGTGCAAGGTTATCAAGCTCTAATTTCATATTGGTATTTAGAAGTGTCTCGTATCCCTCTCTGCCGCCCCAAAAGACATAATTTTGTCCTCCAAGCTCTTTTGTTGTTTCCATTGCCTTTTTGACCTGTGCTGCTGCATAAGCAAAAACATCCGCATTACATGAGGTTGATGCACCGTGTACATAACGGGAATTGCCAAATGCATTTGCTGTACCCCAAAGCAATTTTACATCACTTGTTTTCATAAGCTCTTTTGCATACCCTGCTATTTCGTCAAGGTTTTTATTGGTTTGTTTTAATGTATCAGCTTCGGGTGCTATATCCCTGTCATGAAAACAGAAGAACGGAACCTGAAGCTTTTCGCAAAATTCAAAATTAGCCTCCATCTTTGTTTTTGCAAGTGACATTTTGTCTGATATATTATCCCACGGTCTTATTGCCGTGCCTACACCGAACGAATCTATCCCGCTTGCCTGAAAGGTGTGCCAATATGCAACCGCAAATCGCAAATGCTCCTTCATGGTTTTTCCGTCTATAACCTCATTCGGATTATAATACTTAAAGGAAAGGGGATTATCCGATTGTGCTCCCTCATACTTGCTTTTACCTATACCTTTGAAATGTTCCATTCATTTATCCTCCTTAAAAATATCCTTTAATGATAAATATATCTTTTTATATTTATTTT
>JAAZFB010000320.1 GCA_012511915.1 Clostridiaceae bacterium | reverse complement strand
TTACAGTATTATGTTTATAGGAGAGTGCGTGATGATTAAAAAAATTGCATCGTTCTTTTGTATTATGTCAGTATTAGTGGTTGTTTTAGGAGGAACATTTGTTTACGCCGAAGAATTGCCGCCGTTGATAAATACTACTTTGAACCCTGATGGGTCTACCGCTATGGAAATTAGTCTAACTATACAAGGTGAGGATCCCGCCCAAATGGCGGAAATGTACAGACAGAGTTTTGAACAGGGTGGGTATACGGTTGATTATAATGCAGTACAAAACGTAATAACCATAAGCCAACAATTCCCGGTTGAAGATGGGTATTTTTTAGACCTTTCTGCATTTGGCGTTGGAAGAGTAGACTTTGTTGAATTTAAGGACTTATTCTCAACTAAGTACGGTGTTAAAACAAGCGCGCTTAACAGCGAAAAAGATCAGGAACAAGGCAATATATACTTTAAAGTAGGTATTAATACCCCCGATAAGCCGTCATTTTCAAATGCGACAATAAAAGACGGAAACTATCATTTATGGGAGATATCTTCAGGAAATAAAAATCAAATTAACCTGGTTTTTAAAAAGATAAATATTATTCCTTTAATGAGTACTATATTTGTTGTTTTGATATTAGTAGTTTTATTATACTTTGTTGTTGATAGCAGAAGACGTCGGGACAGACAATTATCCGGACAACAATTGGATATCGGCATAGACGACGCTGAAATAATCCAAGAAGATGAAAGCAACGAAACAGATGCCTTTGAAACAGAGCAAGAGGAAGAACAAATAATACAACCCGAAAATGAAGATGGCGGGGCAGTCTTAAGTGAACAAAGCAAGAAAGAAGAACAAGATAATGGCGATGAAATAATGCAAGACGAAGAAAACTCCGACAACAACGAATAATTGTAATATAATTGTAATTGAATTGTGCGAGTAAGTATGATAAAATTATTTTGTAAAAGTGTTATTATTTTTGCAAGGTAAAGGGGTGTGCAATAATGAAACTTTATAAGACATTAATATTGCTCGTTATATTTGTTACATTAGCCGGTATAACAGCAAGCGCAATGCCGGATTCAATTTGGGTAGGAGAAGAGGGTAATACTGCTGAGCTTATAGTTATAACTAAACCGCCTAAAGACAGATCTGCTACTTTTGATCGCTCCTATGTAATATCCGGTTACGGAAAAGAGGGTACTACTGTTGCGATATATAAATTGGCGGGGGATGTTTATTTAAAAACAGATTATGTTTGGCAAATAGGTGCAAGTACATATTTTGCAATACCGATAGAACTTGATAACCGAAAGAATATTTTGCTTTGCAGGGCTGAAGATAACAGCGGTTTATATCAGCATACTATACTTGAAATAACATACCTTGGTAACAGTATATCTGACATTATGCGAAATATTTCCGTTGATGCTACGAATATTCCTTATTGATAAGACTTAGGCGCTGGAGTTGATTATGTTGAGCAAGGAACGTATTAAATCTATTATCCTTGTTTTGCTTATTGTTAATTGCCTGCAACTTGCAGGTCAAATATGGTTTAATAAAAAATTATGGCCAACAGGCTATAATTTTTTTGCTTTAAATTTTTCTTATCTCAATAATGTTTTCAGCAAATTACCGTTTGATAGGTTTTCGACAACGATTAATAGCACTGTTAAGCCACAACAAATTGTAATAAATGGGGGTAACGCCCGTGAGGTGTACTATCCCGGTCAAAAGCAATATGTAGATACTTATAAAACAGTGAGTGATGCATGTATTGCCTTCCTAAAACATGAAGATTTACGCGGTAACGTAATTTCGATAGATGAATGGAAATCCATGCTTAAGGGAAAATCTATTTATCTTAACTATGGATATAGTATGGATTTTGAAGTTTTCGCAAGCAGTTTTACTGAATCGTCTTCGGTTTTTTCTAATACCGGTGCTGTTTCAGCGGTGGCTATATCCGGTGATAATGTCACCAATGAAACAATCATTTGCCTGTATGATAAAACATCGGCGACGGTTACTAAGCATTTAATAGGGGGTAACGGAGAACGCTTGCTTAAATACATTGAATCTGTTACTTTCGGAAAAAGCCATAATAAATCTTTCTCCTTCGAACTTTTTTGGGATTTAGAGCAAGAAAATGCACCTGTTAAACGAAACATTTTAATTGATTCGTTTGTGCTTTTGCCCATGGAATCCGAAAACACTAATATAATTACAGCCGAAAACCCATTAGAAAATGAGGGCATAGTATTTGACAGAATTGTAAATGCATTGGGCTATACACCAAGCTCACTTAGAAAATCTATATCTGTTGAAAATATAACAAGTTATGTAGAAAATAGCGCAACCATTAAAATAGATCCAATCGGAATAATAGAGTATAATGCCGTGGACGCACAAAACGGTATACCTTTTCAAAACGGAAAAGATGGTATTTATAACATCATTACCAAAGTGTTGGAAATCGCCGAAAGGGTGTATCATGATGTAGGGATCGTATATATGCCTGAATTATTTGTATCTTCCGATTTGATAACACAAAAAAGCGGCAATCTTGAAATCACCATGAATTATAGCTTCAATGCAAAGCCGATTATTTTGTATCATAATAATAGCCAAAAGCCTTTTGATGCTATTTCTGCACAAGTTGAAGACGGATATTTAAAAAGTTTTAAAATGTTTCTGAGGACATTTGATATTGGTGAAGAAAAAATAACATTAATCCCGGCTATTAGGGCAATAGATTTATTGGCAAAACATTTTGATAAAAAAACGCAGGTAGTGGTGGAAGATGTTTTTAAATGCTATTGCGTAAACCAAGATGATACAACTATTGCTTGGGGTATTAAAACCGACGATGTACAAGACGGTTTGATAATAATCGATGCAAATAATTGAGGTGAGAAAAAGATGGAATGGGGTAGGGTTAAATCAATACTAATAGGCGTTTTTTTGGTTGTGAATATTTTTTTAATCACCAATTATTTACAAGAAAATAAGACGAGTTTTAAAATTCGTGAAGATGTTATAGAAAATACAGTATTGGTACTAAAAAATAACGAGATACACATCGACACATCTATTATACCGCGGAGAATGCAAGATGTGCGTATATTTGATATTGCAAATCGTTTTGAAACGCCGCAAGCTGCAACCGTTGCATTTCGGGAAAAGGCGCAAAATGTCGGTAGTGAATTGTTCAATCCAAGCTTTGTAACTTTTGGTGATGACTATTTTGAATATAAATCAGATTATGAAACAAGCATTGTCGCACAAAACGAAAATGATGCGGCTACCCATTCAAACAATATTGTTTCTATTCTCAAAATTAACGAAAATATGTTGCTCAACACCGAAGTATTATTGAATGATGACGGTTTTTTTTCTGTTAATATAACGCCGGAATTTGAGGGTCTTAAGATTTTAGATACTTATTTAAATATAAAGTTTGGCGCGCAAACATCTATTTACGGTTATAATTGGCTATGCGGGAATATTACACCGGGGGGCATGGCATCAATCCAGCCGATAACAGAAATATTAATAAACTTTGCAACAAGCGGCATGAAGCACAATGTCAGCATAAATAAGATAATTCTCGGTTATTATGTCGGTAGAACACAAGAGGGCATAAGCACTGTTACAGCCGTCCCTGTTTGGAAGCTTGAAATCTCTGATGGTAGTTGTTGTTATTACGATGCTCGTAATGGTGATCTTTTGGAATAGAATGTGTCAAGGTAATCACTTTACACTCACTCAGTCTGAACCTTCTGTCTTGCCCGACTAGAAAAATTTCATTAATTGCGAATTAGTAAATAGGGTATCCTTAAAAAGTGCAACTTTTTAAGGACGGGGGAAATATCCCCCGAAAAATCAATAAAATGTGAAACAATTATTGATTTTACCCATAATTACCGGCATCTTAAAGTTTTAACAAAGGAAAAGCTGACTTTGTTAAAACCCAATCTGTATGGTTTTTGTTCAAAAACGCTCAAAAACCATACAGATTGGAAGTCAAAAGATTTAATTTTTCTTTAG
>JAAZFB010000319.1 GCA_012511915.1 Clostridiaceae bacterium | reverse complement strand
TCAAGAAGCAAAGTGCAGTGCAATGGCAACTTACGAAAAGCATAATGCAGATGGTCTACGGATGATTGCTGTAGCACAAAAAAACGAAGTCCCTGACAGCGGGACATTTGGCGTAGCCGATGAGCAGGATATGGTGTTAATTGGATTTATAGGTTTTCTTGACCATCCGAAAGAAAGTGCCAAAGATGCCATTGCTGCTCTTAGTGAGCATGGTGTACGGACTGTTGTTCTTACCGGGGACAGTGAAGGTGTAGCTGTTAAGGTTTGTGGTAAGGTGGGCGTTAAGACTTCTCCTCTCTTAGTAGGTAGCGACATAGACAATATGGACGATTCTGCATTATTGGATGCAATAAAAAAATGTGACCTGTTTGTAAAATTATCACCGTCACAAAAAGAACGAGTTGTGAAGGCATTTCAGACTGCCGGACACACAGTTGGATATATGGGTGATGGCATCAATGACGCACTACCGCTACGTCAGGCGGATGTGGGTATTTCAGTAGACAGTGCGGTAGATATAGCCAAAGAAACAGCTGACATCATTTTATTGGAAAAGGACTTGATGGTGTTGGAGGAAGGCGTAATAGAAGGCCGCCAAACATTTGGAAACATTATTAAGTATATTAAAATGGCGGCGAGTGGTAATTTTGGAAACATGATTTCAGTAATTGCAGCTTCGATTTTCTTGCCATTTTTGCCAATGTTGCCAGTCCAAATACTGACCCAGAACCTATTATGTGATTTTTCACAAATGGGTATCCCCTTTGATAGTGTGGATAAGGAGTATATTAAAAAACCACGCAAATGGGAAACACAATCCATCAAATCGTTTATGGCCTACATGGGACCGCTTAGCAGCGTGTTTGACATCTTATGTTTCGCTGTTATGTGGTGGGTGATTGGGGCAAATACAGTTGAGCTATCTCCACTGTTCCAAAGCGGATGGTTCGTATTCGGAACGATATCGCAAGTATTGGTAATTCATATCATTCGCACAGCAAAGTTGCCGTTTTTGCAAAGTAAACCCTCCATGCCACTTTTCTTATCAACACTTATTGTTGCCGTGGTAGCAATCATAACAGGCTTTACGGACTTTGCAATTGGTATTGACATGATGCGATTGCCATTATCGTTCCTTCCCTGGCTGGCAACAATCTTGATAGGCTACCTGCTATGCTCGCACTTTATCAAAAAAGTATATATACGTAAGTACGGTGAATGGATGTGACATAAGCAATACTCTAAATCTAGCATTTGATTTATTAAGCTACTCGGGTTGAAAAATTAAATAAATATTTTAAGAAAGCGGCTATTTTATATAGTCGCTTTTTTGCATTTTGGGAGGTGATTAATTGAAAAAGGCAAGTATATCTTTTGTGATTTTGGTAAGCCTTGTTATTTTGTGTGGAGGGGCAGCAATCTTTAATATTGCGGCTGCAAGCAGGTATCGGGCAAGAACAGAATATGAGCGTATAGAAAACAGGTACATTTCAGAGTCGGGCATTGACTTAGCAGTCGGGTTATTTATAAACTACTTATCCAATCAAGATTATGTTTTGGCTTATTCCCAAAACGGTGACGGCAATTGTCAGGTTCTTGATGAATATTCCCCTTATCTGCTTGATGAAATTAAAATAGCTGAAAACTTGGATGATGTGCCACTTGACTTGATTTCAACTGAAAGTGCAGACTATTTATCCGCCATTGGATATTTGGACTTTAAAAGAGATAACGGTATCGAGCTGTCTATCAGCACCTATGAACAAAAGGACAATTTCAAACTTTCAAGGCTTTGCATTGAGCCATACTTTTTAATAGGCAGGGCTAACGAGGTAGCTACGGTCAAAAGTAAAATCAATCCTATCCATCTGACCGTAAAATCAGCATATAAGGGAGGTGAAATCCTGTGCAATGTGCAAATTTCTGATTTATACATCAGCCGACAGCCTTTTAAAGAGAGTGCAGATGAAATATCCAGCGTTTCGGCAGGCATTGACACAAGTTACGCAAAAATCATTTATGAAAACTATCAAAACTATGGGAGGAGTGGAAATTGAAAAAGGCATTTACATTAATCGAAATCTTAGCAGTCACCGCTCTATGCGGCATTTTAATCGTATCATCAGCCATTTCACTCAATAAGGTATGGCAGAACAACCAAATTGATGTGTGTGAAAGTGAGCTTCGTGAGATTGTAAACGGTTTTAAAAGCTATTTTGTTGACTATGGCAACATTGTCATATCTGATGATACCAATTATGAAACCGTACTAAGCGAAACCCTTAATACACTGAATCGGCAGTATTTGCCCTATGAATTTGCGGTCGATAGTGTAGCAGATAACAAAAGAAGTGCAAGCCTTGCATCCAAACTAAAGACAGACCCTTGGAATGGAAAGTTTAAAATCCATATTTATACTTATGATGGTGAGGACAAGGAAAGCACTTCGGGGCTTGTTGTAGTATCAAGCAATGGCGTTGATACAAAAAGTAACCTTAGTACCTACAAAGACAATGATTATGGCGATGATATTGTGGCCATAATCGAGCCTAATTAAAGGATGGTGAGAATATTGAAAAAATTAATTGTTTTGATGGGCATAATAGCCGCTTTGTTATTCTTATGTGTAGCTGTGTATGCCGATGATGTAATGAAAATCGGTTTAGGCGGTGAAGTAAAAGCGGCAAAAGCTGTTGGAAGCGGTAGCGGCATTACCTTTACCCTGCCGGATAGTGCAAGCAACTTTTTAATTGATACCATTGAGCTTGCCATTTTTGAGAAACAGGAAAATGGAGTAAATTACAAAAAGTTTGGCGAAAGTAAAATGGTTGAAAACACTACAAGCTTAAATATCAGTTTTGGCTTTGGCGATACTTCAAAGTATAAGCCAAAAGCAAAGTATAAAATAGCCTATCGGTACTATGCAAGACCCACCCATGACCT
>JAAZFB010000318.1 GCA_012511915.1 Clostridiaceae bacterium | reverse complement strand
CTACGGTATTATTGCTATAGTCACAATATTTATAACATTGGCAAATGTGCTTGTAAACGATGGCTTTGGTAGTGCCTTGATACAGAAAAAGGATGCTGATGATCTTGATTTTGCATCTGTTTTGTATTTTAATATCGCATTTTCTATTTTGTTGTACGCTATATTGTTTCTTTGTGCACCGTTTATTGCAAATTTCTTTGGTGAAGGTTATGAAATATTAATTCCAGTGCTTAGGGTTCTTGGCATAAGAATCATTATATCTGGGATAAACTCAGTACAACAAGCTTATGTGGCTAGAAATATGATTTTTCGAAAGTTTTTCTGGGCTACTTTGTCTGGTACAGTATTATCTGCTATAGTTGGCATTTGGATGGCTTATTCAGGTTATGGTGTATGGGCTCTTGTAGGACAACACATGACAAACACAATAGTTAACACTATTTTGTTGGGTATTTCCCTGCATATAAAGCCGAAACTAGCATTTTCGATGAAGCGTATAATCGGTATGCTGGGGTTTGGTTCAAGAATTTTGGGGTCGAGTTTACTTATCACAGGATACATGGAGTTGCGTGCGCTAATAATTGGTAAAATGTATTCACCTGCTGACCTGGCATTTTACGATAGGGGACGTCAGTTTCCAAATCTTATTGTAGCAAATATTAATACTTCAATTGGCGCGGTATTATTTCCCAAAATGTCCAAGGAACAAGATGATAAAGTTGCAATTAAAAATACAACCAGAAATTCTATTCGCTTTAGTGCATACATAATGTGCCCGATGATGCTTGGTCTTGCGGTCGTTGCGAAACCATTGGTATCTTTGCTTTTAACAGATAAATGGTTACCATGTGTATCCCTGCTGCAACTATTTTGTATTATTTATTTATTTCAACCCATTCATACTGCTAATATGCAGGCAATAAAGGCTATTGGCAGAAGCGATACATATTTGAAACTCGAAATCTTTAAAAAATCCATAGAGCTTGTAACGCTTGTTATTGTAATGTGGATTAGCGTAGAAGCGATTGTTATAAATATGGCTGTTCTTGCGACAGCGTTTACTTTTGTTAATGCTTTTCCAAACAGTAAGTATCTCGACTACAATTTTAAGGAACAGATGTTTGATATATTGCCTTCTATAGGGACTGCAGGAATTATGGCTGTGCTGGTGTTTTTTATGCAATACATTCCGCTGCCGACAATGCCTCTTTTGATTTTACAAATACTTTGTGGCCTAGTGTTGTATTTGCTTTTATCAATAGTAACGAATAATAGGGAGTTCTTGCTTATTAAAGCATTAATAAAAACCAAATTGAAACTGCTAAAAGCAGGTAATGAGGGATTTTGATTTTAAACCTGATACACCGATAAAGGTGGGCTTGAGGGAGTTTGTGGAGTGGTATCGGGAGTATTTTAAAGTGGAAAAGTAGAAAGTGGAAAGTGGAAAGAAGAAAGTGGAAATATGAGGTCTGTCTTCCGGGACCCCGGGTCGACAGGGGCGTCGACCCCTATAGGCACCGGGCCGGCGGGGGCGATTGGTGAGGTATTATTGTAACAAGGAGAGAGGAAAGAATGAAAATAACTGTTGCGGGAGCGGGGTATGTGGGTTTATCTAATGCTGTTTTATTGGCTCAGCATAATGAAGTGACAGCACTGGACATCATTCAGGAAAAGGTGGATATGATCAATAACAGGAAGTCGCCTATTATTGATGAAGAGCTGGAGGATTATCTGGCCAATAGGGATTTGAATTTGAAGGCGACTACTGATAATTATCTGGCTTATAAAGATGCTGAATATGTGGTTATTTCTACACCTACCAACTATGATCCCGACAAGAATTATTTTAATACCAGGACGGTGG
>JAAZFB010000317.1 GCA_012511915.1 Clostridiaceae bacterium | reverse complement strand
GTGCTAATGTATAGCCCTCATAATAATGAAACCTACCACACATCATGATAACATATTTACCTTTTAGTTTTCCAAACACTAACTTTGATTTGTGTCCGATAGCTGTTGCTCTTGGAAACCCGGGAATCTGTTCGTATGGTATTTCAATCTTTTCATCAATTTTTTCATAATAAGAGCTAATCCCGGAACCTAAAATTATTGCCACTGTTGGTATAATTTTTATTCTGTCAATAATAAATTTAGCACTTATTTCTGCATTATCGTAAGGATGCATTATTATGTCCGTCCTTTCAAGGTCATTTAAAATATTTCACACCTGCTTTAAATATTTGCTGATTTTTGTTACCGGGTATATTAACAGCCACATTTTTGCCTACACGTTCTGAATGTCCCATTTTTCCGAAAATACGACCATCCGGACTTGTTATACCCTCAATAGCGTATTCCGAACCGCAAGGATTATACTGTATATCATTAGTTGGATTGCCATTTAAATCAACATATTGGGTGGCTATCTGACCATTTTTGGCAAGGGCATTAATTTGCTCGCGCGTTGCTGTAAATCTTCCCGCATTTGTCGAAATAGGTAATAAATGATTGTCCCCTACGTTTACTAAAGAAAGCCAAGGAGAGACATTTGACGAAACAACCGTGTGGACAGTGGTTGAAACGTATCTGCCCAATGTATTGAACGCCAAAGCCGCATCCGACTCTACCAATTCTTTTATTTCACCATACGGCAGCAGTCCTAAACGCATAAGCGCATGAAAGCCGTCAGAAATGCCAAGTATAAGCCCATCATTTTTATTGAGCAGTGTATTTACCGCTTCTTCAACAACTTTGTTTTTAAAGACAGCCGCAATTAATTTACCTGCCCCGTCCGGCTGACAACCTGCACTTGCACCACCCGGAAGCACAATAATCTGGCTTTTGTTTATGCTGTCAGCTATATAATCGATAGAGCTTTTTATGTCGTTTATCGTCATATTGTTCATTACAAAAACTTCGACATTTGCACCCTCTTGTTCAAAAGCCTTAACAACTTCGTATTCACCGTTAGTACCCGGGAAAACAGGTATAAAAACTTTTGGTGTAACCAATTTTGTAGTTATGTTTTTCTCTGCGTTAAAGGTGAATTTTTCGCAATTATCGCTTTTGACATCAGCACCTGTCGGGAAAATATCCTCAAGCGGTTGTTTCCATGCACTTAGTGCATCGTCTATTGAAATTTCAAAACCGTTGCCGCTTATTTTATCCCCGCCGGTTGTTCCTATAAAAGTGCCAAGTTCAACATCTTGTTCAAATTCCAGCACTATTGAGCCGTAATAAGGATAAAAGAGGTCTACGGCTACATCATTTGCAAGTTTTATTCCTATTTTATTTCCAAAACACATTTTGGATAATGCTTCACATAATCCCCCGCCTGCTACCACATATGCAGATAAAACCTTTTTCTGCCTTATTAAATCGTATATCTTACTGTACTTTTGTGCCAAGTCAGTAAAATCAGGTATATAATTTTCATCGGTGTTTATTTTTACTAGTCCTACATTACTTGAGTTGCATTTAAATTCACCCGATATAATTTCATTTGCATTTGCCGGCGCAACTGCAAAAGACACAAGTGTGGGCGGTACATCAATATCTTCATATGAGCCGGACATGCTGTCTTTACCGCCTACTGATGCAATTCCAAGCTGCATTTGAACAAGGTATGCCCCAAGCAAAGCAGCAAGAGGTTTCCCCCATCTGTTTTTGTCCTCACCGAGCCGCTCAAAATATTCTTGGAATGTTAAAAACGCATCTTTATAATTTACACCGGCGGCCACTAACCTTGATAATGATTCCGTAACAGCATATATTGCACCATGGAATGTGCTCTCTTCTGCTAAATACGGGTTGTATCCATACGACATGACTGTCGCGGTTTCGGTTTCGCCTTTTAATACCGGAATTTTTGATGCCATAACCTGCGCGGGCGTGAGCTGATATTTCCCGCCAAGCGGCATAATAACTGTTGAGCCGCCTGCTGTTGCATCAAACTGCTCGATAATACCCTTTTGACTGCAAACATTGAGATTGCATAGACACTCTAACCAGCTTTTTTTAATATCTGAAATGTGTTTCCTCTCAAAAAAGTTTTTAGCTGATGCTTTTTGTACTGTAGCTGCAGCTTTTTTCTCAGCACCGTTTGTATTTAAAAACGCCCTGCTTATATTGACAATATCTTTTCCTTTCCACATCATAACGAGCCTGTTATTGTCCGTTACATCCGCAACAACTGTGGCATTTAAGTTTTCTTTTCTTGCAAGCGAAATAAACTCATTAGCCCTTTTACCATCGACAACCACTGCCATTCTCTCCTGGGATTCAGAAATTGCAACCTCAGTACCTGACAGTCCTTCGTATTTTGTAGGCACATTATCTAAGTTTATTAAAAGCCCGTCTGCCAGCTCACCGATGGCAACGCTTACACCGCCCGCTCCAAAATCATTACATCGTTTTATAAGTAGTGATGCCTCGGGGTTTCTGAAAAGGCGAACAATCTTTCGTTCTTCCTGCGGATTGCCCTTTTGCACTTCTGCACCGCATAGGGTAATGGCATCCTCAGTATGCGCCTTTGATGAACTGGTTGCACCGCCACAGCCGTCTCTGCCGGTTCTGGCACCTACTAATATCACAACGTCACCCTTTACGGGCTGCTTTCTCTCTACATTATCAGTAGGTACTGCCGCTATAACTGCACCTAATTCCATTCTTTTTGCTATAAATCCGGGGTGATATATTTCATTTATAAGTCCTGCCGGTACGCCTATCTGATTGCCGTACGAGCTGTATCCCTTCGCTGCGGTTGTGGTGATGTTATACTGGGGCAGTTTGCCGCTAAGCGTTTGCTCAATAGGTGTACGGGGGTCGCCGCTGCCTGTTATGCGCATTGCTTGGTACACATATGCACGCCCCGAAAGCGGGTCGCGTATAGCACCGCCAAGGCAAGTAGCAGCACCGCCAAATGGCTCAATTTCAGTTGGGTGATTATGCGTTTCGTTTTTAAATAAAACAAACCACTGTTCTTTTTTGCCGTCCAAATCAACTTCAACCTTGATACTGCAAGCATTAATTTCTTCTGATTCGTCTAAGGCTTCAAGCTTCCCTTGCTTTTTAAGCTTTTTCATAGCAATGGTTGCAATATCCATTAGCGTTATATTCTTTTTCGCATCTGCATATACATATTCTCTGTCATTTAGATACTCATCATAGATACTCTCAACAAAAGCATCTTCAAAATTAATATTTTCAAGCTTGGTTAAAAATGTGGTATGACGGCAATGATCTGACCAGTAAGTGTCTATTATTTTTATTTCCGTCATGGTAGGGTTTCTTTTTTCTTCTGTTTTAAAATAGTTTTGACAAAACTTTAAATCTTCTGAATCCATAGCGAGACCGAGCATTTTGTTAAGTTGTAGTAATTGGTCATCTGTCTTGTCAACAAACCCATCAACAGTCTTAACCTCGGCTGCCTCTTGATGTTGAATGACAATGTGTTCAGGTTTTTCAAGCGTGATCTCTAAGTTTTCTAAAGGATTGATACAGTATTGTTTAATACGAAAAAAATCATTATCGGAAATATCACCCATAACTGATATAATTTTTGTTGCTCGTACCTTTGGTTTATTGTCTAAAGTAAGGGTTTGAATAATTTGCTGAGTAAAATCAGACTGCTGGTCATATTGTCCGGGCAAGTTCTGAACCATAAAAACACGTTCTTTTGCTTCAAAAGAAATTGTTTCATCAAATATATTTTTGGTTCGTGGTTCGAAAAATACTGTTTTTTTAATTTCGTTATACTGTTGTTGTGTTATATCTTCAATATCGTAGCAATAAATAACCCTTACTCTCGTCAACCCATTAATTCCCAATCTGTTGTTCAAATCAAGAAAAAGCTGTTGAGCTTGAGTGTCGTAACCTTTCTTTTGTTCCGTTAAAATTCTTTTTACCATTAGTGACCCGCTATTATTGGATGTTCATTGAATAATCCTATAATACACGTCAAAAGAGGCATATAGGTTATTTTTGACTTTTGCCATAGGAATAAATCGGAAAGCGAATTATTCAGCAGGCATTATTTATAATAAACAGCCGGAAAATATGTCTAAAAACTTGTCGTTTGACCGTTTATCTTTAATCGAGATTCTAATGTACTGCCCATCTATTATTCCTCTGTTGTTGCAATTGCACACCTTTACACCTTTAGCCTCTAACCTATCGCAAAGCGTTGCAGAGGGAATTTGCTCAAGCTCGATGAAAATATAATTTGCATATGGGTTATATGCTATAACTCCGCCAAGCATGCTTATTTTTTTATAAAATCGTTTTGGTTCTGATAGCAGCCATGCCTTTGTCTTTTTTATGTACTTATAATCGCTGAGCAAAGTTTCAAATCCATGCAATGCAAGTTGATTAACCATACCGGGTATCTGATTTGATTGCATTAATCCGGATAAACTTTGCGAACATACGCAGTACGAAAACCCTAATCCCCTTAGTGCAAAGTAATCTGCAAGTGATCGTAGGATAATAACATTCGCAAATCTCTCAACTAATTTTACCGATGAAATATCAGCCGAAACAAAATCAGCATATGACTCGTCAATAATCAAATAAATGCCTTTATGCTGGCAATAGTCAAGGATTATACTCATTTGGGTTTTGTCGATTATTTGACTTGTTGGATTGTTTGGATTTGAAATAATAACTAAATCAACATCATCCATTGATGATATAAGCTTTTGCCCGTCAATTACAAATTCATCGTTTTTATCGAGAAAAAAAGGAATTACCTTGCAACCGTGTTTTTTGCATGCTTGCTGATACAATAATGCCGAAGGGGTAGGTATAAGTACCTTTCGGATTTTTAATGTATCAAGTGCTATATGCAAAATCTCTGCCGGCCCGCTTGATATGAGTATATTTTCTATTTTTACACCATGCAAATTTGCGAGTGCGCTTTTGGCAGCAGTGTAATTATAATCCACATTATCAGCCAAATATTTATATCTCTGATTAATTACTTTTTTAAAACTCTTTGGCGGACCGTAGGGATTTACATTTAGCGAATAATTAATTTGTCTCACCCCTTAAGCAAAATAACAACACTAAACACAAATTTTATTCGTTTTGCATCTTCTCACCGCAATTTGCACAAAAGGTGCTTTCTTTTGATATTTCAGCTTGGCACTGAGGGCACATCCTCGAATTTTTTAAATCGGACAGTATAAGGCGATGTTTTTCGATTTGCTTAAACTTTTCGTCAATCAGCTCACAATGAGCGCTAACGTCTTGTGATGATATTTCATTGTTTTTATACCCATCATATATTTTTCTGCCGATTTTTTCATACTCTTCTTTAATATCGCTGTTTATGCCGGAGATTGCAAGAGTATGTTTTGAAATCTGATAATATTTGCCGGATTGACGTGTGACTTTGTTTGCAACTCGAGTAAATGTTTTTTTAACATCCTTAAATAAGTAATCCATATATAAACATTCCTTTCTAACTAAAAAATTATTATACTTATATAAATTCAATAAATACAACGGACACAAAACCGAAAGATTTCGAATTAATTATAACATATATTATACCATATAAGTAAAAAAAAATAAAGTTATTGCCAAAAAAAAAATATTAATATATAATAG
>JAAZFB010000316.1 GCA_012511915.1 Clostridiaceae bacterium | reverse complement strand
TGCCGAAAGAATCAGTTGTTGCACCTCTTATTCCTATTATCCGACGGGCTGTCAAAAAGGATTTTGAAAAACTCCAAGAAAACGAAGGAAAAGAAAAAGAAGCTTTCGATATATGCAACGAAAAGATAAAAGAGCATAAGTTAGATATGAAGCTTATTAATGTGGAGTGCACACTTGACTGCGGGAAAATGTTGTTTTACTTTACATCCGACGGACGGGTTGATTTTCGCGACCTTGTAAAAAGCCTTGCATCCATTTTTAAAACCCGAATTGAACTTAGGCAAATTGGGGTACGCGATGAGGCAAAAATGGTAGGCGGTCTGGGGGTATGCGGAATGGAGCTTTGCTGCCGCAGGTTTCTCGGTACATTTCAACCGGTGTCTATTAAGATGGCAAAGGAACAAGGGCTGTCGCTGAACCCTACTAAAATCTCCGGAACATGCGGCAGACTTATGTGTTGCTTAAAATATGAGCAAGACGCCTATGAAGCATTGCTAAAGTATACGCCCAAGGTTGGCGCAATCGTACAGACACCAAGCGGAAAAGGTGTTGTGGTAGAAAATAATCTGCTCACCGGCAAGGTGAAAGTCAGCCTTAACAAAGGAGACGACAATCTTTTAAATATATTTGAAGTAAAGGATCTTGTTATTATCAAAGATGCCGACATCAAACTTACCCCCGAGGAAGAGCAGCAGCTTAAAACATTAGAAGATGATAAAGAAAACGGGGCTTAATACCAAGCTACCCCGGTACTATTTAGGGCTTTTATACTATTCCTTATTTAAAATATTGACACATTCGTGTCAACAACGCCGTTGGCGTAAGGAAAATAGTATTAAATTGTTCCTAAATTAAATCAATGATTTAATTTAGGAACAGTATAAATCATTTTAAAGGAGGTGTGGTTAACATGGCGTATATTATAACAGACGATTGCATCAGTTGCGGCGCTTGTGAACCGGAATGCCCTGTATCGTGCATTTCACCCGGTGATGAAAGGTTTATCATAGATCCCGAGTTGTGTATAGAATGTGGCGCATGCGCGGAAGTATGTCCCGTAGATGCACCCATACCGGAGTAAGTAATAGGGCTGTAGCAAAGCTACAGCCCTATTTTATTAGGTTTAGTATTATACTATTCCTCATTTAAAATATTGACAAACTTTTTTTGTCAATAGCGGCCGCAATCAGCGGCCGTTATAAGGAAAATAGTATTTACTAATTCGCAATTAATGAAATTTTGCTAACGCGAATTAGTATTATACTATTCCTCTTCTTCCCAGTTATGCCAAACAGCTTGGACATCATCGCAGTCTTCCAATCGGTCAATAAGCTTAACGATTTGTGTTAAATCGTTTTCATCAGTAAGCTTTACTTGTGTTTGGGGGACATATTGTATTTGGGCATGTTCAAAGGCATACCCTGCCTGTTCTAATACATCTGTGGCATTGGAAAATTCACCCGGTGATGTTGTAACTTCAAAATATTCTTCATGCACCTCTACATCATCCGCACCGGCTATTAGGGCATCTTCTATTAATTTTTCTTCACTTGTTTTGCCGTCATTTTCGATAATTAGAACACCTTTTTGTTCAAACATAAACATAACACAGCCGCTTGTACCTAAATTTCCGCCATACTTATCAAAAAAATGACGCATATCAGCAGCTGTCCTATTGCGATTGTCCGTCAATGTTTCAACAATTACCGCAACTCCGTTAGGGCCGTATCCCTCATATATAATATCTTCAAAATTATTTGTGTTCCCTTCGCCCGCCGCTTTTTTTATACTGCGTGTTATTGAATCGTTCGGCATATTATTGGCTTTTGCCTTTGCAATAGCATCTTTTAATTTTGTATTTGTGTCAGGGTCTGCCCCGCCCTCTTTAACGGCAACAGCAATTTCGCGACCAATCTTTGTGAATATCTTGCCCCGTTTTGCGTCCGCCTCACCTTTTTTGCGTTTAATTGTTGACCATTTACTGTGTCCTGACATTCGTTATTATCCCCCTTTGTATGTCGTCAAGAGTTTTTGCAATGTAATACTTTCCGATGTAATGCTTTCCGATGTAATGCTCTATTTTAAATCTGTCAAAACTTCTTTTATTGATGTGGCAAGACCCGCTATCCCTTGGATATTTGACGGTACAATAATCTTTGTTGCCTTACCGTCTGCCGCCTGGGCATATGCCTCGAGTGCTTTTAATGCAATCGACGCATCGCTGGGATTGCTGTCGTTTATCATTCGAATACCATCAGCTATAGCTTGTTGTACCTTTAGAATAGCCTCGGCTTTACCCTCTGCTTCTTTAATTTGCACTTCTTTTCTGGCTTCGGCGGCCAAGATTTCCGACTCTTTTTGACCTTCGGCAACTAAAATTGCAGAACGTTTTTCGCCTTCTGCACGCAGTATTGCTTCGCGCCGTTCACGTTCAGCCTTCATTTGGCGCTCCATAGCATCTTGAATTTCACGAGGGGGTAAAATGTTTTTAAGTTCCACGCGATTGACTTTTATTCCCCACGGGTCGGTAGCCTCGTCTAATATTGCTCTCATTTTGGTGTTGACGGTATCCCTTGAAGTAAGCGTTTGGTCGAGCTCTAAATCACCTACTATATTACGCAGCGTTGTGGCAGTTAGATTTTCAATAGCATTCATAGGATGATCTATACCATAGGTATACAGTTTTGGGTCGGTAATTTGGAAATAAACTACTGTATCAATCTGCATTGTAACATTATCTTTGGTTATAACCGGTTGAGGTCTAAAATCTGCAACCTGCTCTTTTAACACGACTACTTTGGCAATTCGTTCGATAAACGGGATTTTCAGATGCAGCCCAACACCCCATGTCGAGTGGTATGCGCCAAGACGCTCCACAACATAGGCATTTGATTGAAAGACTATCCTTATATTAGCTATAAGGACAATTACAACAAGTAATAAAATAATAAGCAGTTCCATTATTTTTCCTCCTCTTTTTCTGTGGGGCATACAATTGCATGCACCCCAATAATATTTTTAACAGTAACTATAGAGCCTTCTTCAATTACAACTGATGTTTCACTTTTTGCAGACCAAATCTGTCCGCCAAGATTTATTTGCCCCTGCCCCTCAATATGGTCTATTTTTTTTGTTACAATGCCCATTGAACCTATGATTCGGTCCGCATTGGTAGGCACAAACCTTGTCTTTGTAAATTTATGAGCAACCGGACGTGTAACCGCTAACAGAATTGCCGTACTAGCAACAAATACGATACATTGAACTAACACCGAATCGGTTATCATTGCGGTAATTGCGGCTGCTATTGCTCCTACACAAAACCATATTGAAACCAAAGACATTGTTGCACTTTCGATCACTCCCATAACGACAGCAACGAATATCCAAAACAATATTTTCGGATCCATATTTCATCTGCCTTTCTGACCCACAAAATTTTTTATACTTTTACCACGCACTTACCGTGAGCCGGATAAGGCGTATAAGTTGGAAATTTACTATTAATCATTATCCCGTCAATTATGATTTGCCTTGTTGGCACAATGTTATTTTACCACAATTCTCTGAATAACTCAACCCAAACCGAGTAGCGGTTATCAGTTTTTCCTAATCTTTTTAATTCCTGCAATAATAATCGGTGCTAAAACCGCGCAGGCAATTGATTCGGGAATGCCGTTTTTTACGGCCACACCGGATAAAAAAGCAAACGCCAGTTCCGGTGCTTGCCCCATCGTCTCCATATACTTCTGGGCAAACAAAAGATAAATCATTCCCAATACACCTACAGTGTTTGTTAAGGTCGCCAAAATAGAGCTCAGTATCATACTGATACTATCAGGCAGACATTTTTTTGCCAGTTTATATGAATAATATGCAACCAAGCCGATCAGTATGCGAGATAAAACCGATACAAGCGGATTTAAAAACACAAATCCGGTCGGCGTGGGTCGCAATACTTTGTCTATCATGCTCCACACTCCAAACAGCAACCCAATAAGACCTCCAACCAACGGGCCTTCCATAATCGCACCTATAATGACCGGAATATGTAGTATTGTTATGCCGATAGACAATCCGGGGAGCCTCATTATTCCAAGACCTGATATGCCCAGCACAATAATTAGGGCGGTAAGTACTCCAACAACTGTAATCTTTCTGATTGATAATTTCATAATATTTTGACCATTAGCCTTTCTGGCTCACAAATATAATTAAAATTTACTTAACGCACTTACCGTGAGCCGGATAAGGCGTAAAGATGGTCAAGCGCCAAAATGCGAGCGCCGCAGGCGCATACATTGCGCATTTTGTGTGCAACCGCCGAAAGGCGCATAAGTCTGAATTTATTCAGACTTTATGGCATTAGCCTTTCTGGCTCACAAATATAATTAAACTTTACTTAACGCACTTACCGTGAGCCGGATAAGGCGTGATTTATTCAGACTTGTGTGTCTCCATTTTGGTGATATTTGCATTTATTTTACATCAAAAATAAATAAAATGCAATACTTGCATTTTTATGCATCGTATGGTATAATTAATCACAATCAAAAAAGGGGCTGATTTTGTGATAAAAGTATCTGTTTTAGGTGCAACCGGCTATGCCGGGGTGGAACTGGTCCGCATTTTAACCACACACCCGGAAGTGAAAATTGAACATCTCGTTTCAAACAGCTATGCCGGCAAACGGTTTTCAGATGTTTATCAAAACTTTACAAATATTTTAGATATTATGCTTGAGTCTTTGGATGTTGATACCATTGCCAAAGACAGTGATGTCGTATTTACGGCGTTGCCACATGGTGTTGCCGGGCAAATAGTTCCGCAATTTATCGCAAAGCAAGTGAAGGTTATTGATTTTTCGGGGGATTACCGATATAAAGACAAAGCGGTATATGAAGAATGGTATGGGTTAGAGCACGCATCGCCCCATCTTTTAAAGGATGCGGTTTACGGTTTGTGCGAATTAAACCGAAATACCATTCCAAATACAGATCTAATCGCAAACCCGGGGTGCTATACTACCTGTTCAATTTTAGCGCTTGCGCCGGCTGTTGCCGAAAAGATTATCGATTTTAACAGCATTATTATCGATGCTAAATCCGGTGTAACGGGGGCGGGCCGCAGTAGTGCACTAGATATTAGCTTTTGCGAATGCACAGAAAATACAAAAGCTTATAAAGTTGCCGAGCATCGGCATACGAGTGAAATAGAACAAGAGCTCTCAATCATCGCCAATGAGCAAATTACATTAACATTTACACCGCATTTGGTGCCGCTTAAAAGAGGAATACTGGCTACGTGTTATGCCAATTTAATTGACGAAGGCATTAGTGCAGAACAGATAATGGATATTTATAAACAGTATTATAAAGGTGAGCGCTTTATACGAATTTACCCCAACGGTAAGCTACCCGAAACAAAATTTGTTGCCGGTTCAAATTATGTCGATATGGGTATTAAAGTTGACAAACGGACAAAGCGACTGATTGTCGTATGTTGTATTGATAATATATTAAAGGGCGCGGCTGGGCAGGCCGTTCAAAATATGAATATAATGTTTGGAATTCCGGAGGAGACGGGCATCAACAATGCCGCATTTTATTTGTAGGGGCTGTTGAATAAGACTTGCCGCATCCCCAATTACTTACAGGTGGCGTAGGGCAATGCTCCTTTAAAAATATAGAATATTTCGGAAGTTAAGAAAGGGTCATGGTGGTTAGAGTGGAAAAATATATTAAAAAAGCTAGTATTTTAATAGAGGCGTTGCCGTATATACAAAAGTTGTCGGGCAAAACGGTTGTAATTAAATATGGTGGCAATGCAATGATGGACGACGATCTAATACACAAGGTAATGGCAGATATTACTCTGTTAAAGTATGTTGGGGTTAATCCCATTGTGGTGCACGGGGGCGGGCCGGACATATCAAATGCCCTTTCGGTATACGGCTTGGAAAGTAAGTTTGTGAATGGCTTGAGGGTTACCGATGAGCAAACCATGGACGTTGCCCAAATGGTGTTGGTTGGTCAGACGAACAAACAAATAGTTGCGGCGCTTAACGCAATAAGCGGTAATGCAATAGGTATTTCCGGGATTGACGGCAACCTTATACAATGTGATAAATATATGCCCATGGTGGATAATAAGCAGGTAGATATCGGTTATGTGGGCAAAATTACAAGTGTAAACCCACATGCTCTGTTAATGCTTGCAAACGACCGTTATATACCGGTAGTTGCGCCTATTGGTATAGGAAATGACGGAAGGAGCTATAATATTAATGCCGATACAGTTGCAGGAGCAATTGCAGCAGCGCTAAAGGCAGAAAAATTAATGCTGTTAACGGATGTGTCGGGCATAAAAAAGACGAAAGACGGCGACCAACTGATATATGAAATTTCACAAAAAGAAATATTTAGTATGATAGAAAGCGGTGAAATAAACGGCGGTATGATACCGAAAGTGCTAAGTTGTATAGAAGCCATTGATGCAGGCGTAAACCGTGTGCATATTATTGACGGGCGAATACCTCATTGTTTGTTGCTTGAAATATTTACAGACACAGGTATTGGCACAATGATTACCGCATAGGGACGTGAAAAATGTTAAAACAAGAATTAAATCCCAAAATGCAAAAATGTTATGATACAATTGATGGGTGACAGATAAAGAAGTAAATACAGCACCGATATGATATAATGTTTGTGATCAAACAAAACAAAGTATCAAAAGGAGCTGTATTTACATGACAAGTGTAACATCAGAAGCACGGTTTCGTCAACGGGTAATCCGATATTCGGAAAAGCATGGAGTAACAGCGGCAAGTATCCGGCACCATAGAAGTCGGCAAGCAATATATGAGTGGAAGGCAAAATATGATGGTCATTGGAAGAGCTTGCGAGACAAAAGCCATCGTCCCAAAAGTCATCCGCGCCAACACAGTGAAGAAGAAAAAGCTTTGATATTGCGGCACTGGCGGCACAACAAGGATGACAAGATTGTGTTATGGAATACAATATGCAAAAAGTGATACAGCCGCAGTTATTACAGTATGACAAGGGTCTTGAACAAATGGCTTTCCGACGATGAAAAAGCCAAAAATAAGAGTAGAAAACTTAAACCATATATGCGCGCAGATTACCCCGGACAAAAAGTTCGGATTGATGTTAAGTTTGTGCCAAGCTGGTGCGTATCAAACGGGTGCAAATACTATCAATACACAGCAATAGACGAATGCACAAGGGTTGTTTTCAGAGAACTGTATGACGAGCATAGCACATATAGTTCAAAGGATTTTTTGATGAAGCTAGTTTTGAATTTTCCGTTTCCGATAAGAGAAATACAAACTGACAACGGAACAGAGTTTACTAATGCGTTACTGGTTAAAAGCAGTACACATAAGAGCTTGTTTGAGCAAGCATTAGAGGATATGGGCATCATATACATTTTTGCGTTTCGGAGCAGAGATGAATATTTGGACAAATATAGCCGTGCCCGATGAATTTATCGCCGCTTTCAGGTTGGTATCAAAGCTTGCGAAAGAGCAAACGTCAAACATCAATATGGTATGGAGTGTAAATCAGGTTTCAACTTGGAACATCAATATGAACGATTACTATCCCGGTGACGAATTTGTTGATTATATCGGCATTTCCGCCTATTATCAAAAATATTTTTTAGGCAGAAACGATTGGAGTGACTCTGAACGCTTTAACGAAATTGTTTTTCTTGCAGGACAAAGTGCCGACCCTGTAAAAGCTGTTACAGAAGTTGTAACCCGCTACGGCGACAGAAAGCCTATTATTATTGCTGAAGGCGGTGCATCTCATTTTGTCAGAACATTAAACGAGGACACTACTGATTGGGCGATTTTACATCTTAAAAAGATGTATCACTATTTGCCTATGGTTTATCCTCAAATAAAGCTGATGGCTTATTTTGATAAGTCTATGCCTAACGAGATTAATGAGTACAGCCTATCAAAAAGTGCGGCGATGACTGATGAATTTAAAAAACTTATCAAGCTTCCTCATTTTACAAGCAATATCGGCTATGAAAAGCTTGATAATACGATGACAATTGAGAAAAAGGAGCAGGAAATATACACCTTTGTTCATATTTACGGCCAGTTATCGCCAATTGTTGATTATTATGTTGACGGTGTTTGGACAAACTCTTCCAATGAAATACCATACAATAAAGTGATAGATTTCAGCAACCTTCCATTAGGATACCATAATTTAAAGGTTGTGGCGCACAACGGCAACGGCACTGTTTTTTACGAAAAAGAATATGACTTTAACCTTGTAGAAAGAAGAATAAGTGTAACATTAAACAGCAACAAGCTGTTATTTGACACCGACCCGATAATGATAAACGACCGTACGCTTGTTCCTATGCGTGCAATTTTTGAAGCAATGGGAGCAGAGGTCGAGTGGAAAGAAGATACTCAGACTATTATATCTAAAGCCAATGGTGTATCTATCGAAATGCAAATAGGGGACAATATTATGACGGTAAACAGCAAGGAAATTATATTGGACGTTGAACCCGTTTTATTTGGCGGAAGAACTCTCGTTCCTATCAGAGCTTTAACCGAAGCTATGGGCGCTAATGTGTCATGGGACGATAACACAAGAACAGTAGTAATAGTTAAATAGTAAAAACTAAAGTGTCAAATGGGGACTTACGGTTCGTCCACATTTGACACTTCTCTGTTCTGTGGAGGTTATTTCAAAATTACCTCTATTACCGGATTTATTATATCCAGCTTAATTTGCGGAATAGTAAAGACCAGTAGGTCGTCTCCGGTTGTTCGTCCTTCACTGAAATGAATTGATTCTTTTTCGGAAAATAGTATTTCACTGCCGTCATGGAGAAATTGTGCATAGTCTACTTTCCCTGCCATGTTATGCATTTCAAGGAAGGCGAAAGGATATTCGATTAGATGGATGTATAAACGGTTTCCGTCTAAGCTTTGTGTAAGCCTTGTGCCACGTGGAGCAATGAATTGTGGTTCCGCCATTGTGCATCCGTAAATTGACCTTGAGTTATATTTCATCCATTGTTCATATACTTCAAGTGCCTTATTGGCCCTGCTGTCGAAATATCCGCGGGATGTCGGACCGACATTCATCAGAAAATTACCCCCGATAGACACAGTGTTTATAAGCATATCAATGAGCATTTGTGGTGACTTCCAAGTTTGCTCGTCACGGCTATACCCCCATGAGCCCGAAAAGGTTTGGCAGGCTTCCCAAGTAACCAGTTCGCCGGTCTCTTTATGGGTAATCCAACTCATAGGCTGGTATTGTTCGGGAGTCCAGAGATCTTGCTCAATTTCTGTTCTGTTGTTAATTATAATTTCCGGTTGAAGGGAGCGTACGGTTTTAATGAGCTCTTCGGCTTCCCACTGTTCCTTGCCCTTTCCACCCCCGAATTGCATACATGGACATACTTCTTTTCGGTCGGGTTTTGAGTATGAGAAATCAAACCATAGTATATCTATTTTTCCGTAATTCGTTAGCAACTCAGTAACTTGATCGCGCATATATTTAGCATATTTTCTCATGTCGCGACCTTTATCCTGCTCCTGTGCATTTTCGTCTTTTCTTCTTGGATGAAGTGCATCTATCGTAAAATCCGGATGGTGCCAATCAATTAGTGAGTAATAAAGCCCAACATGCAATCCTTCGGCGCGAAAGGCTTCGACGTATTCCTTGACCAAATCCCGCCCAAAAGGTGTATTTGTAATTTTGTAATCGGTATGCTCTGAATCGAACAAGCAAAAGCCCTCATGATGCTTGGCTGTCAAAACAGCATATTTCATTCCTGCCGCTTTGGCGCTTTTTGCCCATTCCCGTGCATCAAAAAGATCCGGATTAAAGTTGTCAAAGTATTTCTGATATTTATCCTCCGATATCAGCTCTATGTTTTTAATCCATTCATGGCGCGCAGGCAATGCGTACAAGCCGAAATGAATAAACATACCAAATCTGTCGTGAGTAAACCATTTTGTATTTCCGGGGGTTTTCTTAGTTTTACAACTGGACACAATAATCTTCCCTTTCACTATTGATTTATTAAAAATTGTATCATATAATGAAAATAAGTCCATGCAATATAAAATATAAAATATGGAGAATTCAGTATGGTAATTAAAAAAACACCTGAACTTTTAAGGAACATTGATAAGATAAATATGGACATTTATGAAATGGCATACGTACGGGTGGGAACTGATTGGCGAGCCAGCCATGTGCGTTCCGGCTATACGAGGATATATATGATAATTGACGGATACGGGACGATAATCTATGAGGGAACTGAGTTGATTATGGAGCCGGGAAACATATATGTAATACCGGCAGGGCTTGATTTTTCATATAAATGTGATGGATTTATGGAGAAAATTTATTTTCACATTTCTATACTCCTGCCTAATAATTATGATGTGTTTGACGGCGTCTCAAAATGCATGAGAATTCAAAACAAAAGGGAAAGCATCATCGCTATTTCTAAGCTTATTAAGACTAATACAATCAATAGTGTTATTGGTATCAAGGCATTTTTGTATGAAGTAGTTCGTCAGTGTATCCAGTCAGAGGGGGATGCAGTACTAACGAGCTACTCAGATAATATATTGAACATACTTGGATACATAGAAGCTAACCTTTCATCGGGCTTATCTATTAGCCAAATTGCTGATTATATGTTTGTTTCTCCGAGCAAGCTTCAGAAACTATTTAAAGCGGAATTAGGCAATCCGATTGGGCGTTATATCGACGATAGGTTGATGTTTATCTCTGAACGCGAAGTACGACATGGGACTATGTCGATTAAGGAGATAAGTGATATGCTTGGTTTTTGTGATCAGTTTTATTTCTCCAGACGATTCTCCATTAAATATGGTATGCCTCCACAGAAATATAGAAATGCTTTGTGTGGTTCTTGACAAGAGGGATATTTATGGTATAATGTTTTTAAATGTCAATAAGGCAACAATATGGGGAAGAGAACTTTTCCCATGGGTTCTCTAATACTCATTCACATTAAATATATAACCATAATCGTGAATAATACAAAATGATAAATAGTATAATTTTTATGCCAAAACGGTTGGCATTCCGGCTAAATAGGGAGCAAAATCTTGCTACTTACTATCTAGTACTCTGTCAATCCTAATTCCATACGTTACCGTCGGCAAAATTTCCGTATGACTGCGTTGTCGTCAATCGGAATACGTACAGTATTCCTCAATCCTTCGCGCCTTGTCCTACAAAAATTTTTCTCGCCGGATAACATACGTTTTAGAGTTGACAGAGCACTAGTTCTTTTGCTGGCAATTATGTTGAAGGAAGGTATCCCGAAATTAAAAGTAAAAAAACAACTGTCGTTATAATATGGATATGCTTTATATTCGTTTTGTTTGTATGCGTTTTATTTACAGGCAATATGGGTGAAAAGAATGAAACGGTTAAGGAACTGATGCGGGATGCCGTATTGCATGATGCAAATCACATAAACTTTCTGGGGATAAAAGACGTTAATCCGGCTTTTGTTTCAGCCCTTACCGTTACAGTAATCTTGCTTATTGCGGCAGCACTTATTCGATTATTTTTTATTCCAAAATTCAAATACATTCCGGGTAAGTTCCAACTATTATTGGAACAGATCGTTAGTCTGTTCGATAATTTTGCGAAAACTAACAGCCCGCATCACAATAGGTTTTTGGGGGCTTATATTTTTGGAGCCGGTATGTATATTTTTTTTGGGACATTATTTGAATTGTTCGGATTTCAGGCTATTACCACGACGGGTAACGTCGCTACCCTCCCGGCACCGCTGTCGGACATAAACGGGGCAATTGCTTTGGGGGGGTTGTCGTATCTTGTGATTTTAATCGGAGGTATTGCAACAAATGGTTTCAGAGGGTTGGGCACTGCTTTGAAAGATTTTTCGATGCCACTATCTATGAGTTTCCGCTTGTTTGGGGCAATGCTAAGTGGTGTGCTGGTTACAGAACTTGTTTATTACTATTTAAATCTCAGCTTTGTTTTACCAATTATCGTCGGCTTATTATTCACCCTGCTGCACGCAGTTATGCAATCATATGTTTTAGTTATGCTGACCGCACATGCTTATGGGGAAGTAACCAAACCACGTAAAAAAGAAATAAACAGGCGCAAGCCTGTTATAGGGGGTCTTGAAAATTAAAAAGTTAAGTTGTTTTAAAAAGGTTTTATTCTGTTTTTTTGTATTATTTATGATTGGCACTTCTGTCTTTGTGTATGCTGCCTCCTCCGAGGGGCAACAAGCTGATTTGTCAACAGTAATGGATATTGCAGGCATGAAAGCAATTGCTGCAGCAGTGGCCATCGGTCTTGGCGTTTTGGGAGGTGCGCTTGCAATGGGTCATGCAATTGCAAAGTCATCAGAGAGCATTGCTCGTCAGCCTGAGGCGGAAGGAAAAATCAGAACGAATTTGCTTTTAGGTCTTGTATTCATAGAGACGGCAATTATTTATGCTTTAGTTGTTGCCATTATGATTATATTTGTTCTGTAGGGGGTGAATTAGTTTGAAAATCCCTTTGAACATCGATTGGCAGCAGATACTTTTGCACCTGCTAAACTTTTCAGTTTTAAGCCTTGGGCTGTACTTGTTGCTGTATAAACCCATTAAAAACTTTATGGAGCAAAAGGCAGGGTACTATAACAAAATGGACATTGACACCAAAGGAAAGTTAAAACAAGCGGAAGATATGGAGGCATCATACAAGGAACGCCTCGAGGATTTGGAAACCACAATTGAAAACAGAAGGGCAAGTGCAGTTCAACAAATACAGCAAGAGATTAATAGACTGCTTGAAAATGCCCAAGAACAGGCTGCAAAGATTATTTCAGATGCGCAGGATGCTGCACAACGTGAACGTGCAAAAATTTTAGAGGATACCCAACAGGAAATTGCCCATATGGCAATGGCCGCCACAGAAAAATTACTGGCAAAGTCAGCATCGGACGCACTTGATGAGTTTCTGTTTGCTGTAAAAGAGGAGTGAGGGCGTGGCAAACAACAGAAACTTAAGGGCAGAGGCAATACTTTATAGTGCCGAGCGCCCAAGCGATATACAAAAACAACAGCTGATCGAATTTTTGAAAAATAAATATCATGACGATATCGCGCTATCCTGGAGAGAAGATGCGAAGTTAACAGATGGTTTTCGCTTAGAGGTCGGAACCCATAATAGCACAATAGCTTCTGTATATGATTGGAGTTTAAACGGCAGATTACAGCAACTTAAAGAGAAAATCATTCATCTTTCGGCTGAAAATAATAATATAATTCCCCTCATTCAAGAGACAATTGATAACTGGACCCCACAGGCGCTGGAGCAGGAAGTCGGCACGGTGTTGACGGTGGGAGACGGGATTGCTACTGTAAGCGGTCTTAGGGGTGCCACATATCAAGAGATTTTAGTTTTTTCCAACGGTGTGCGCGGGATGGTATTGGAGCTTAAACGCGACGAGATTGGTTGCATCCTTTTTGATGATGACCAAAGCATTATGGAGGGCAGTGTAGTAAAGAGAACGGGAAGAACCGCAGGCATTCCGGTTGGCGATGGTTTTAAGGGGCGTGTTATAAATGCACTTGGGAGCCCTATCGACGGAAAGGGTTCCATTAAGGGTGAGGGATACCATCCTATCGAGTCACCTGCCCCGGAGATTATAGACCGCCAGCCTGTTAATAAACCCTTGGAGACCGGAATTTTAGCAATTGATACTATGTTCCCGATTGGTCATGGGCAGCGGGAGCTGATAATAGGCGACCGTCAGACCGGTAAAACCACCATTGCGATAGATACTATACTTAACCAAAAAGGTAAGGACGTGGTTTGCATTTATGTGGCTATCGGTCAAAAGGCAAGTTCCATTGCCCGTACGGTAGACACCCTTCGAAGCCACGGTGCTATGGAATATTCAATTGTAGTTAATGCATCTGCCAGCGACCCTACTCCGCTCCAGTATATTGCACCTTATTCGGGCTGTGCACTGGGTGAATATTTTATGAACAAAGGGCAGGCAGTTCTTATTGTTTATGATGATTTGACCAAACACGCTATTTCATACCGTTCCCTAAGCCTTTTACTTGAGCGTCCTCCGGGGCGTGAAGCTTATCCCGGTGATGTTTTTTATCTTCATTCCCGCCTGTTAGAACGTTCGGCTCAGCTTTCCAACGAAAGAGGCGGCGGCAGTATGACGGCACTCCCTATTGTGGAAACACAGATGGGTGATGTTTCGGCCTATATACCAACTAATGTTATCTCAATAACTGACGGACAAATCTTTTTAGAGAGTGATTTGTTTTTCTCCGGTCAACGTCCGGCAATAAATATCGGTTTGTCTGTTTCACGTGTAGGAGGAGATGCACAGACAAAAGCAATGAAATCGGCAGTAGGAACCCTTCGTTTGGATTTGGCGCAGTACCAAGAGATGGAGGTCTTTATGCAGTTTGCCAGCGACCTTGATGAAATTACAAGGCATCAGCTTGATTACGGGCACAGCCTAATGCAACTGCTACGTCAAGAAAAGCATCGGCCATTGAAGCAGCATGAGCAGATTATCTTGCTTACGGCGGCGCTAAACGATATAATGCATGGCATCTCTCCGGAGGAAATCCAGAAGTTTAAGTATGGGATACTCCGATTCATTGAGCAACATGCACCCCATATATACAGCGCAGTTGAAAATGGAGAATTTACCGATACTATTAAAGAGGATATATTGAGGTTTGCACGGGAATATGGCGGTGATGAATAATTGGCAAACACCAAGGAAATAAGAACTCGAATTAACAGTATTCATGACACCAGGAAAATTACGAATGCCATGTATATGATAGCTTCAACTAAGATGCGGAAAGCAAAAGCAGAATTAGACAATACAAGACCATACTTTGATGCACTAAACAGTGAGATTAAGCGCATTTTTCGTAAGGTGGAGGATGTTGAAAACCGTTATTTTTATCCCGCAGACGGAAGTGAGGCCCCTGACGGAACCTATGGGCTTTTGGTCATTACTGCAGACAAGGGATTAGCGGGCTCGTATAACAAGGCAGTAATCAAAGAAGCGCAAAAGCTTATATCTGAGCATCCTGACACCAAGCTCTTCGTAGTTGGCGAATATGGACGGCGATTTTTTTCGCGGCAGGCAATAACCGTGGATAAAAGCTTTTTATATACAGCACAGAATCCAACCATGGATAGGGCAAGAGATATCAGCACTACGCTATTGGATTTGTATGATCAAGATGTATTGGATAAGATATTTGTAATCTATAGTGATTTAAAAAACAGTCTGACTACCAAGGTGGTTTCCTCACGACTTTTACCTTTTCACAGAACGAATTCTGTGCACTTTACAAAAGATAAACACGAAGCGGGAATGTCTGCACCTTTTGAATTTTTTCCTTCGGTTGAGTCTGTTGTAAACAGTGTGGTCAAAAGCTGGTTGTCCGGCTTTGTTTACAGTGCGCTTGTTGACAGCTTTTGCAGTGAACAAAGCGCCCGTATGACTGCTATGGATTCAGCAAACAAAAACGCTGAAAAAATTCTTGACACTCTTACCACAGCATATAATCAGGTGCGGCAGATGGCTATTACGCAGGAAATAACGGAAGTGACATACGGTGCAAAGGCACAGAAAATAAAACGTGAAAGGGAGGCGTTGTAGCCGTGAATTTAGGACACATAGTACAAATATCCGGCTCTGTTATTGATGTAGAGTTTGAGCAGGGACAACTGCCTAAAATAAAAGAAGCCCTTACCGTCACCGTCAACGAAAAGGTGCATGTTATGGAAGTGGCGCAACATGTAGGAAAGGGCACAGTTCGTTGTATTATGCTTGATGAGAGCGAAAATCTTTCGCGGGATATGGCAGTCATGGCAACAGGCAAGGGCATTAGTGTCCCGGTCGGAGAATGCACCTTAGGGCGGATGTTTAATGTGCTGGGGGAGGTCATTGACGGCGGTCCGCCTGTTTCGGAAACAGAACTGAGATGGGAAATCCATAGAAAAGCGCCTTCATTTGATAGCCAGCGTCCTTCCTTTGAAATTTTAGAAACGGGCATTAAAATTATTGACCTGCTGGAGCCTTACCCAAAAGGCGGGAAAATTGGTTTGTTTGGCGGCGCAGGTGTTGGAAAGACAGTTTTAATTCAGGAACTCATTCACAATGTTGCCATGCAACATGGGGGATACTCAGTTTTTACCGGAATTGGAGAGAGAAGCCGTGAAGGAAATGATCTCTGGAGGGAAATGCAGGAAAGCGGAGTTGCAGGAAAAACAGCACTGGTATTCGGGCAAATGAATGAATCACCCGGCATTAGAATGCGAGTAGGACTTTCCGGTCTGACAATGGCGGAATATTTTAGGGACAGCGAGCAAAAAGACGTGTTACTGTTCATTGATAATATTTACCGCTTTGTACAAGCCGGTAGCGAGGTTTCAACATTGCTTGGGCGCATGCCTTCCGCCGTAGGATATCAACCTACCTTAGCAGAGGACATGGGAGTATTGCAAGAGAGAATCACCTCCACACAAAATGGTTCGATTACTTCTGTCCAGGCGGTATATGTGCCCGCCGATGATTTGACAGATCCGGCGCCTGCCACAACCTTTACCCATCTTGATGCCACTACGGTATTAAGCCGAAGGGTTGCCGAGCAGGGGATTTACCCTGCTGTTGACCCGCTTGAATCTTCGTCTCGTATTTTGGAAGCGGACATTGTGGGACAGGAGCATTACAATACCGCTAGAGCTGTTCAGGAACACCTTCAAAAATACAATGAACTTCAAGATATTATTGCAATTTTGGGCGTTGAAGAGTTGGGGGATGAGGACAAATTGGTTGTAGCCCGTGCAAGGAGAATACAAAGGTTTTTATCACAACCAATTCATGTGGCGGAAAAATTCACAGGACTGCCGGGTGTTTATGTGCCTCTGCATGAAACCATAAGAGGGTTTAAAGCAATCGTAAATGGCGAAATGGACTCTTATCCGGAAGCTGCATTCTTCAATGTGAAAACCGTTGAAGATGTGGTGACTAAAGCTAAAAAGATGGGATATGAAAAGCGAATATGAACACTTTTTATATGGAGATTTTATCGGCAGACAATCCGTTTTACGCAGGCCCCTGTGAGTCTTTGATTATTCCCTCCTTACGAGGCCAATATGGAATCCTGGCACATCACAGCAACACCATTATCGCTGTAGTGCCCGGGGCAATGTTTTATAGAATACTCGGACAGGAAACAAAGGTTGTGTCTGTTTCCCACGGTCTTGTAAAGGTGGAGGATAACAGGGTATTGGTGCTGGTCGACTCGGTAGAACTTCCGGAAGAAATCGATGCCAACAGGGCAAAGCGTGCGGCAGATGAGGCAAGAGAAGCAATTATGCAAAACAGAAGTATTCGAGAATATCATACTGCCCAGACCCGTCTGGCGCGAGCAGTGAGCAGGCTACGGGTGAAGGGTAGTTATGGCGGCCCCCAAAACAGTCAAAAAAGGAAGGATAGGTAGATAATACTAATTAGTATTAGCATTAAATTAGGAATAGTATAAAGTCTATACCTTCCAAAAATCATTTGATACTATTTTTGTTGTTTTGTTTTTATAATCAAAAAGAAATATTTTATCGAATATCGGCTCAATTCGTACATCATTCAAACATATATTGTTTTGTTTGGTGTATTTTTTAAATGCAGTATTGTATCCTTCAGGAGCGGTTCTGTTTATAAACCCCGGTAAGGGGGCATGTTTATTGTTTTCTAAAAAATCAAGTGCAAGCTGGTATGCTATACTGTTGCCGCCAAAGCTAAAGAGCAAATCATAAAGTGCGTATCGTGATTCCTTGCCATCTTCTTCAGCTGCTGCCAACATTGTTCCAAGCTGTTCGAACACACTAAAGGCAGAAGTGTTACTCGTTAGTGAATTAATTGTTTTTGCAAAAATACCGCTATTATAAAACCTATCAACAGCATTTTCAACCTGTTGTAGCTTGCATACTTCATGCGCACTCAGCCAGTCAGTTTTTAGCACCTCAAAAGGGGGATATTTCGAATAATATATGCCCGGTTGGGTTTCCATTGCTGTATTCTTTAGCACCTTTAAAAACCCAAGCTGAAGCATATCCGGCTGTAATGAATATACATAATCGAACGACCCCTTAAACGAAGCATAGTCTTCAAACGGCAGACCTGCGATTAAATCTAGATGCATTTTTATACCTGATTTCCCAAGCTGTCTGATATTTTGTGCGGCTTTTTCCAAGTCAAATGTTCTATTTATTGCAGCCAACGTTTTTTGGTTTGTGGATTGTATTCCCATTTCTAATTTAAACAGATGCGGTGTGGAGCATAACAGGGTTATTTGCTTTTGGGTAAGCAGATGGGGCGCTATTTCAAGATGAACACAAGTGCATTTACTGTTATTAATTGTATAATCTATGATTTTTTCCGCCCAAGCGGAATTACAATTGAATGTTCTGTCAACTAATTTTACAATAGGAACATCATTTTGAAAAAACAGCGAAAGAGCTTGTTCGACATAATCCCAAGGAAAATATCTAACCCTTTTGTCAATGGAAGAAAGACAGTATGTGCAATCAAACGGGCAGCCCCTTGATGTTTCAAAATATATTATTTTGTTTTTTTGACCAAGGATATCACTTTTAGTGTATGGCAACGGAATTTTTGTTAAATCCGTTTCTTTTTTTATTATACGTGGCGGCGTGCCGCCATTTTTTAAGCAACCAAGCAAATAGTATAATGCTTGCTCACCCTCACCCATTATTAAGTAGTCAACATAGTCGAATGCCTCAGCCTGGGGTCCGCCAAAAACTATTATACTTTGCGGCAAAGCAATCTTTATCATTTCTGCAAGGCGGCAAATTTGCGTTATATTCCATATATAACATGAAAAACAGTATATATCGGCATGATGTTGGACTAATCGTGAGTATACCGTATTTATATTATCGTTTATTGAAAATTCTATCGCAACCGGTGCATACTGTGCACAATACTTTTCTAAGTATCTAATGGCAAGGCATGAATGAGAATACCTTGAGTTTAGTGTTGTAATAATTGTTTTCACGCCTAATCACTCCTCTACTACATTTTATCACCAACCTGAAAACAAGTCAAATTACGTATTGACATTTATTTCCATTTATTGTATAATTGCCACATACATATGATATTTTGGAGGGATAAAAGGTGGGTAAAAATATGCTTCGGGGGAGAATGCTTATTTTAGGACAAGTAATAATGGATTCCGAAGAAAAAAAGGTGGCAGAGGAATTAATTAACCTGATACTTCAAAAAGACTTGGATTTTAAAACAATCAAAAAAAAGAATGCCGGTATTCTGACGGAGGAAGAGGGCTATTGCAGTTGACAGTAGATAGGTCTAGTATAAAATAGTATAAAAGAGGCTTGTATCACAATGAAAAATTGTGATACAAGCCGTAGTGCCTTGACAGAGTACTAGTGCCTTGAGTATTACGGTTTTTCTTCACCTAATACTACATTAATGTTGAGCACTTTTTCTTCTCGAATAATAGTCAGTTCTATACTGTCGCCTGCTTTAAAGGTATCACGTATTTTGTTCAGCTCGTCAACAGTTCTGACATCTTTGCCGTTAGCCTTGGTAATAATGTCTGACACTTTGACTCCCGCTTTTTCAGCACCGCTAAATTCCGTTACCTCTAATACATATAACCCCTCGGGCAAATTATATCTTTTTGAAGTTGGCTCATTTATTTCCCTAAGACCCAAACCGATAACCGGCCGACCTTTAACATAACCACTTTCTAAAAGCTCATTTATAATTGGCATTGCGATATCGATCGGTATTGCAAACCCCATGCCCTCATATCCGCTTGTGCCAATTTTGACGGTGTTTATACCCACAACTTGTCCAAATTTGTTCACAAGGGCACCTCCGCTGTTACCGGGGTTTATTGACGCATCAGTTTGAATTAGAGTGTATTGTCTGCCGTCGACATTCATTGTTCTGTTAAGTGCGCTAACAACACCCGCGGTTACCGAACCTGCAAATTCTTGCCCTAAAGGATTACCGATTGCAACGGCAAGTTCGCCAACTTCCAAAGCCGAGGATTCGCCAAGCTCTGCTGTGGGGAGCCCGGTTTCTTCTATTTTTATGACGGCTAAGTCAGTTTTCTTGTCCTGCCCGATTAGCTTCGCATCATATTCTTTTCCGTTACTTAATATTACTTTAACAGCAGATGCGCCTTCGATAACATGTTGATTTGTGATAACATAGCCATCCGGCTTAATAATAATTCCGGAGCCGCCGCCCTCTGTTTCCTGCATCATTCCAAAGAAAGTGGAGGTAGTCATTTTGCTCACGACGCCAACCACCGCCGGACCTGCCTTTTTTGCAATATCCACTATTGACATTTGTCCCTCAAACAAGCCTACTGTCGAGGCACCTTTTATGTTGGACGGTTCTCCTGACTGGGCTACTTGTTGGGGTTTGCCGGATGCATATTTTTGCTCTACATAAGAGCTTGCACTTGCAAATATAATTGCACCTGCTACCATTCCGGCAATAACCGAAGCAGTGTATTTGAAAAATCCACGTTTGTTTTTTGAGAGTTGTTTTTCCTTATAAAGTGGGCGTGCTGTGCCGTATACCGTTTTATACTGGAAATCATCATTGTTCCATGTATACTGATTTTCTTCCACAATGTCGGCATTTGTAAAATCCAGATTTTTTTCGTCCTTTTCATAATTATCGTTATACATAGTTTTCACCATACCTTTCTTGTTATATTAGACCTGTCTGGAAATTCAATCACGGCGGCGTAACAGGTCTTTTTTCCGTGTGGACGCACGACCGGAACCCGCTAATAAACCAATTATTACCG
>JAAZFB010000315.1 GCA_012511915.1 Clostridiaceae bacterium | reverse complement strand
ATGTAACGCAGGAAATAAAGGAGGTAATAGCATAATGGATAACCTTAACAGTATGATTAAAAAAGCAGAAAGCGGAGATGCCGAGGCTCAATGGCGTTTAGCTTTCTATATGATGTGGGAGAGCGGAGAGCGAAATCAAGACTGGGTTGAACGCGCAATAAGCTATTACGAGCGTTCTGCGGCACAAGGGTATGGCGACTCTATGCTTGAATTAGGCGCAATATACATTCTGGGGGTTGGTATCGACCTAAACAAGGAGAAAGCATTATATTGGTATAATAGGGCTGCGGATATGCTATTCCCGAAAGCGTTTAGTTGCTTGGGGTACGAGTATGGCTTCCATGGGCACGAGGATGGCGGTTTTGTAGACTATAAAGCGGGATTTAGCTATTTCATAAAGGGTTCTTTATTGAAAGACGCAAATAGCGTATTTGAAATTGCAAAAATGTATTACTATGGAAACTATGTAAAGCAGGATATCGACTTTGCATATCGCTTATTTCTCGAAGCACAAGTAATAATTGATGGATTTTCACTTGCAGATAATTATGAGGATGTGCATTTATATCTTGCAGAATACTATTATAAGGGGCAAGTCATCAAACAGGACATAGATATGGCAAAAGAGTATTTAGAAGAAGCGATTAGCGGCTATGAAAGGCGTATAGAAGAAGATCAACCGCCAGATTTCTTCATGAGTAAATACAGAAGAAGCAAGCGTCTGCTGAAAAAGATAGAAGCTGGGATAATCCCAGAGCCTCCGACTGAGGAAGAATACAGCGACGAGTTGTTAGCATTTATGACAAGTGATATGATGAAGTTTTCAAAACCTGCCCTCCCGATAGAAGAACTCGAAGCAGTAAAGGCAGAGAATAGAACGATTGAAATGTTTGATAATAAAAACTTCAATGAAATTCTCGAGAAGGCTGAAGAAGGCGACACCGAATCCCTATACCAGGCTGCTTATTATCTTTTCAATAGATTTGAGGATGAACCCAATAACCAAAGTATTATTAACTATGCTTTGTACTGCTACCACGAGTGTATAAAACAAGGATTTCTTTCTGCAATGTATAATTTAGGCACTATTTATTTTAATGGAAGCGGCGGTGTACCTTTTAACAAAGAAAAAGCGTATTATCTATATCTATATTCTGATGTGGTTTTAGCGAGTAGCGAGATTGGCGAATATTATGCAAGAGGTGAAGTCGTAGAGCAGGATTTCGAGCAGGCATTTTTACACTTTGCAAAAACAGCACTATATGGAGGATATGGCAGCCATGCAGCGTTCGATAACCTTGCAAGGATGTATAGCGAAGGCATATTTGTAGATGTGGATAAAAAGTTCGCCGATTACTGCACTAAGCGTAGCAAGGAATTTGAGGGGATTTTTGAAAGTGAGTGATTCCGATAATAACAACATATTAGAACTGTACCAATGCGACTACAATCGCAGAATTGAGGAAAGCTTTGCTCAAGTTTTAACCGAGAAAGAGTTGATTCGCTTTTTCTTCATAAACGAGGACAGAGCATTCACAGATGGTAGAAGCATTGTTGTTGACCCGGCGGTTGGCAATCTCTATGAAGATGTAGATGCGCTTTTATCTGCCGAAGAATTTCTAAGAATTCCTCCTCACTTTTCAAATGACCCATGGAATGCATTGCGGATAATTACAAGAGGGTTGAATATTCATGAGTGTTTGCATATTTTATATACCGATTTTCCTTTGCCATTTCTTAAAGACAAAAGAAGTACAACTGAGGCTCGCATTAAAGCACTTTCGCTAATAAACAACATAATTGAAGACGCGTTTATTGAATGTGCAGGTTGTAGCGTATTCGATAATATTGAGATTTTTTTGAAGTTTCACAAAGTTGCGCATTTATTTGCGAAAACACCTTCCCGGGGTACAACCTCACAGGTTTTTGAGGAAGAGATAGACAGTAGGCAGATGCAATACACATTGCCATTATTGCTTGAATACATAAACTACATGGGGGTGTTTTTGCTATATCCGATGATTGAGCAAGCAGAACCTATAACACAAATAGCCGATTATGTTTCAAAAACAAAGCAATTATTTTTGGAAGGAAGCATATGCGGAGAACCTACGGAACGCTATGGTTTCACACAAAAAATATTCGACATAATCGAACCATTGATTCCCCTAAACTCCAAAGAAATCGATGAGCAAAAACTTAGCTTCACCTTAGTTGATAGGTCTTTTCATACGGGAGATAACCTGTCGATAAACACGATAAATAATAAGGGAAAGTCGGTGGTGATTACTCGCCGTCTATTCTCTGACTTGGAGGGCAATCCGCAGCCTATTGTCGATTATGATACAGAGTTAGAAGGCATAAACGCAGAATATCACATAGAAAAAGAAGAGGCGATGCAAATTGTTCAATATCAACCCGTTACAACGAATTATTTTGGCGACGACTTTGATTGTTCAAACATTCATAAAAACATACAACTTGTAGAAACAAAACCAAAACCAAACTTTAACTTCAAGCGTGCATACCAGCAAATCTACGACAAGTACCGCATTAACATTAACTCCTTCAATAACCGCTTTGAACAACTGCTGCAATCGAGAATTCCTACTCGTGAGGAACGTAAACTTTTTGGAAGTGGAATTAACTCAAAGCGTCTTTGTGATGTTAAAAATCGCTATTGGTATCGTACCACAGAGGAGTTAGGGATGCCAAGCATAGCAGTTTTAGTGCTAATTGACGGTTCTGGGTCTATGGTTGGTGAACGTAGGAATGGTGCTATGGTTTCAAGCATTATTCTTCACGAAGTACTAAAAAAGCAAGGCATTACGCACGCAATCGTTGAGCACAGGGCTGTGTATGGAGAAAACCTTGTAAATCACAATATTTTAGTAGATTTCCAAGCACGAGATGAACAAAAATACAACCTTTTGAATTTAAAAGCCGATGATGGTACAAGAGAGGGCCTATCGCTTTACTGGGCAGAGAACTACATTCAATCCAATACTTCCGAGGAAAACAAGCTTATAATTGTAATTTCGGATGGGGTTCCAACGCACTCAGATGGTAATTATTCGTATGTGCCTCCCGTTTCTACAAAGGATACCGCAAATGCAGCGATTAAAATAATTAAGCGTGGTACGGAAATAATCGCTATCGCACTTGATGAAAGCTCTGAGTATAGCTGTTATGACGACTTGAAGGAAGTATATCCAGAGGTGATTGCTTGCAGTAATTTGAAGCAGCTTACGGGTCAGCTTTTGCGGATTGTATCGAGGAAAATGGGGTAGGGGGTGCGGATAACGCAGAGCCCACACTTTTGTAATTGTAAAAAGTTTTCTAGTACACACGCACAGTTCTACAAAAAATTTGAAAAGTAAGAATCAACTCTGAATAATTAAGCTAACTATGCTATTGACTACCTTCGCCACCCAAACGTATCTGCGTTTAACGCCTGAAGCGCACGAGCTGCGATTCCCCATACTATACCGCAAGGAGTACATGGAGGTAGAGCTAGAACACAAACCAATAGAAGCTCTCATCTATATTATGAACGGCGCACTCCCCACAGGCAACCCCAGCTGTTACTACTACAGCACCATACGGGACGGCTACAATAGCGCTGGCTTCGACATAGGTGTTCTCAAGCATTACAGTAGGTATAGACAAGGTGCGAATAGCCTGTGAAAGTGCAAAGCAGAACCCAGCAGAGGAGAACAGCTTTCGCCAACTACGCTTAAACCAATGGGTGAAGCAGGCAATAAGATGGATGCCCATGGACAAGTGGGACCTATGCAACTTCCCTGTGGACGAGGACGAGCTTACTGGGCGTATATGCTATGGAGGACTAGACCTTTCAAGCTCAACGGATATAACATCGTTCGTGTTGGTGTTTCCGCCTATCGACGAAAAGGACAAATATCATGTGCTGCCGTACTTCTGGATACCCGAGGAGAATATAGACTTAAGGGTACGCAGGGACCATGTGAACTACGACCTATGGGAGAAGCAAGGCCATCTACTGACCACTGAGGGTAATGTTGTGCACTATGCCGTTATCGAAAACTTCATAGACGAACTTGGAAAGAGGTTCAACATTAAAGAGATAGCTTTCGACCGCTGGGGTGCAGTACAGATGGTTCAGAACCTAGATAATATGGGTTTTACAGTAATCCCATTCGGTCAAGGCTTCAAGGACATGAGCCCGCCCACAAAAGAGCTTATGAAGCTTACTCTCGAACAACGCATAGCTCATGGCGGACACCCGGTAT
>JAAZFB010000314.1 GCA_012511915.1 Clostridiaceae bacterium | reverse complement strand
GTTATACATGTCTGCAACGAATTTTGATGAGTTGATTGTATCGAGTACTTTGTCATTCGAAAACATCGTCATTAGAGCAAGCAAGATATATGTAATTAGCGCTCCGTTTGCCGCACCTGCAATTAAACCGCCAAGCTTGTTTAATGATGACAAAACTGGTAGTTTGGCAATTTTATCCAGTACACCTACAACCAATTTAAGACCTATTTTCAATATTATAAATATCAAAATAAAGCAGAAAATATTTATAATTAATTTGGTCATGGAATTGGCTATTGCCTCGGTAGTGTTTTCTATACCACCGGTCACTATTGGTTCTAAAAATGTCGGTAAATTTAATTCGGAAGTGTCAACGCCAATGCGCGGCATTATTATGTTATTGTGTACAAATACGCTAAATTGTGAGTCAATAAGATAGTTTGAAAGAAACGGGTACAGATACATAGCTATAATTATCGAAATTACATAATACCCAAAATGAAAGACCGTTTTAATAAAACCGGTTTTCGCTCCCCATAGCGCCATAATGCCTATAAATGCAAAAAGTACTATATCAGCCATATTATTCCCCCTTACGGTTTTAATATTTCTACACCGTTACTGCCTATTATTGCAATACGGTGCCTTGATAGCAGTAGCAGTTTATTTATGTTCTTATTAAAAGGAGTTTTTGTCGATACTTGACCATTTTGATTTAGTAGCACAACATTGTTTTTCTCTGCAGCTGCAATTGTAGTTTCAAATATATCGACATCACCAACCTCTTCATCGGAAATATATTCCCCAATTTTTTGCCCTTTTTTGCCATAGATTTGCACAACGCTGTTATTCCTACTACCGGCAAATGACAGTACGCTTGAGGTATTATACCCAAGCTTAAAACTTTCGAGTTCCTTTCCTTCAAAATCGACTGTCCAAAGTTTTTCACCCTTAGGTGATATACCGGCTAATAAGTCGCTGCCGACGGCAACTATAGAGCCGTTTTTTTGATATTTCATGCTAAATATTAGGTTGCCGTCAAAAGATACCTCGCCTTTTTTTCTTTCGCCGTCAATATCTACAACAATAATACTACTTGTTGTTTTTGCACTGCCCGGACGCAATACCACCGCGGCAAAATATTTAGAATCGGGCGATACATCAACATCAATTATATAATCTTCGCTAAGTAGCCATTTATATAATAGCTCACCTGTATTATCGATTATTTCTACTTTTCCTTTATATCCGATTTCGTAGGACACTACAGCAGCGCAACCATTTGAATTAATTTTTGCAGTCACAATCGGATGCTCGGTAGTGAACTCCCATAATTTCGACTCTTGGATATATGCATCTAATTGCTTGCCGCCTCGATCAAATACAAGTATATGCTTATCGCTTGTATGCATACGCGGGTTTGACGTTTTTTTAATTACATCCCATTGCTTATGACCATTTTTTGACATACAAGTCAGAGCTTCAGAATCGAGTGCAAGTATGTTTCCATCAACAGTTTCAAAAGTATATCGTGCTGCTGTTTCATAAGAAAAAACCGGTTTTGCAGCTTCAATATCACTCCTCAAAAAACCGCGATTTTGATAGACCAAAGATCCGATTAGTATTAGCACAATAAATATTACTGCGGTAAGTTCGATTTTATTCTTATTTCTTTTCAATTTTAAATGCATCCTTTATTCGTTATACTTTACGCTTGACAAATAAAGTCCCTCGGGACCTGCGGTTATGCCGCTTCTTTTTCGGTCGCGGCATGCAATTATTTGCTCGATATCTTGAAGTTGTATTTTGCCAATGCCGACATATAGAACAGTACCTATAATAATTCTAACCATATTATACAAAAAAGCATTTGCGGTTATTTCGAAGTTAAAATGATTATTTTCTTTGCTGACGTGAAAATCAATGACTTCCCTGACGGTGGTTACTTGACTGCTTCCGGATGACATAAATGCAGAAAAATCGTGAGTGCCGATAAATGGAAGAGTGGCACGCTCCATTTTTGAGTAATTTAACTCATACGGAAAATGATAAACAAAATCTTTTAATAATGGATTTGATATAACATCGCTATAGACTTTGTAAATGTATGTTTTTGAAACGGCACAAAACCTTGAATGAAAATCGTCCGCAACCCTTTTGCATTTTAGTGTTCTTATATCATTTGGCAGCGCAGTATTGAGGGCTAAAGGGAGTTTTTCGGTAGGTATTTTTGTATTGCTTTTAAAATTGCAGACATATCCTAAAGCATGAACGCCCGCATCTGTTCGACTGCAACCGATAATTGATGCTTGTTCACCGGTGATTTTATAAATGGCGTTTGATAATGTTTCTTCAACAGTTACAGCGTTTTTTTGGCGCTGCCAACCATGGTATTTGCTCCCGTTAAATGAAAGCAGCAATGCAAGGTTTCTCACACTATTCAAAACCACCTTAC
>JAAZFB010000033.1 GCA_012511915.1 Clostridiaceae bacterium | reverse complement strand
GGGAGTGTCCCAGATTTCGTGTAAATGGATTTTTAGTTTAAATAAAATTTAATGGGTAAATACTATTGTTGCAACATAAATATGGGCAATGCAGAGGTGCATCCCAAACGCTTGTTGTGCTTTATACGATGATTGGGCGGTCAGCAGTTGATCGTCCGATTTTCTTATCATCGGCAATGCCAAGCGTCAAAACCTCGGGGTTCGGGGCAGAGCCCCATCATGCCGTCTTGTTGAATCTGTCTTCAAAAAATATCATAAGCTGTCCTTTTAGGACTTTCATCTGGAATAAGAGCATGTGATCTTATAAATCTAAAACTTTCGGATATTGATTGGCTTAATGAAACTATATCATTTCGTCAGAGCAAGACAGGTGATATGGTATATTTACCGTTAATTCCTCTAATTGGTAATGCAATCTTTCGTTACATACTGAGGAGTGTTTGGATAACGGCAGGTGAACAGCACAAGTTTCTTCAAATTAGTCACCAAAGTATTATGTTGTTTTAGTCTTCGTGGACGCAGTTCCTTTTTTTGCATTGCATACTCCTGTGCATTTTCGGTTGGTATAGCGGCATAAAGATCATAGCGTTTCAAAGCTGATGACATGCCCATCGCACAAGCGTCCGTATCTTCCCGTATTTTTAACCTTGTCTTGTTTTGGCAAATAGGACAATTGACCCACTCAACGCGCATAAGCATCCCTCATTTTATCCTTGCTTCTTATGTTTATAGACCGACAGCGAAGCTAAATACGCCACTAACCCTAAACAGACTATCCACACCAAAGATATGATGAGCGCCATTTTATCTACAACACCAAAACTTAATGAACGCAAAGCATCCGTTATTGGCGTAAATGGCTGATGCGTTGCAAATATTTGCAACGCATACGGCATTGTTTCGATGGGAACAAAAGCAGAGGATAGATAGGGCAGAAGCAATGCAACAAACCCGAACACGCTGGCGCTTTCAGCCGTCTTTGCAATCAATCCAAAAAGTAGAGCCGCCCATGTAAAAGTGATGGTATATGCCAACAGCAATAAAACAATCAAACCGCACTCAAGCAATCCGGCGGACGGGCGAAATCCAATGAGCACGGCGACCAATATTACGATAACTGTTGAGAGCACATTTCTCATTACCGACGCAGCGACTTGACCGCCAAGAACACAAGTGCGCGAAACACCCATAGAGCGAAAACGGTTAATAATCCCCGTTCCCATATCAACCTGTATCGAAACTGATGTTGTGGCAGCGCAATATCCTATACACATCAAAATAATGGCAGGGGTCACATAGTTCACATAATCGTATTCTCCCACGTTTATTGCTCCGCCAAATACAAAGACAAATAGCAGCATCATGGCAACCGGCAGTATAATTGCTGTAAGCAGGGTGTCAAGGTTTCTAATGCTATAAAGCACACTGCGCTTTGTCATTGCAAATAAATCATGCAAAAGCCACGAACGCCTTAAAGTAGTCATTTGCTATCCCCCTTACTTTCAACAATTGAAAGAAAGACCTGCTCTAATGATTTTGCATCAGGATATTGTTTAAATAATCCCTGTGTTGTTCCCTCAGTAGCAATAATGCCTTTATCAAGAATTGCAATATGGTCTGCAAGCTGCTCTGCTTCTTCGATATACTGTGTTGTTAAAAACACAGTCACGCCTTGACTTGTTAATGTCCGTATAGTTTCCCACATAGCGATACGGCTTTGTGGGTCAAGCCCCGTTGTTGGTTCATCAAGAAAAATCAATAGCGGTTCGCCAATCAAGCTCATAGCAATATCAAGTCTGCGGCGCATTCCCCCTGAATAGGTGGAAGTTTGGCGGTCTGCGGCATCCGTCAAGTTGAACTGACGGAGCATTTTCTCAACAACTTCGTTTGGATTTTCCATGTGCCGCAGATTGGCGATTAGCTCAAGATTTTCCCGCCCTGTCAAAAAGCCGTCAACCGCCGCATACTGCCCTGTAAGGCTTATGACATGGCGTATCTTTTTCGTATCTTTATTAAGCTCATAGCCGTTAACAAGCGCTGTTCCAGCGTCAGCTTTTATCAATGTGGAAAGAATATTTATTAGTGTCGTTTTTCCAGCACCGTTTGAACCCAAAAGACAGAATATTTCTCCCTTTTTTATGTTGAGGTTAATACCAGATAGTATGGTGACTTCTCGGTATGATTTACGCATGTTGTTAATGGTAATGATACTTTCTTTCTGTGCCAACGTGTCAACACTCCTTTCCCTAAACCGTTAATGTAATGGCTACTGAAATTTTATCTCATAGCAAAATTCCAGTTTTTTATGATAGTCTAATTCGATAAAATCTGTTGGCCTTACTTCTCCGTCTTTTTTGTCAAAATAATTCAGGCCAGCAAGTTTGAGCATTTTATATACAAATTGAGAGCAAAACATAATATTGGGTTTATAAGAATGCTTGGTAATGAGACCTAATATGTTGTAGGCGCTTCCGTCATGGTTGATTTCTTTCAGCTTATCGGCTATCAGATTTTTTTGTTCCCGTGTTGCAATAAGCCGATATACCAATATGGATGCATCTTGCTTTTGATGGAACGCTTCAATCATTTCGGGGTTAAGCCCTGGAGGGTAGACATTTATACCGCCGTTATAGCTGATAATGGTTTTCAAATCTCTATCAAACGATAATGACGCGTGGTTAAATTGCTTCTGCGTGAACAAGGAAATCATTTCGCTTGCCGCGCTGCCGGTATTTGAAACAATGATGTACATATAGGGATCATTCAGGCTGCTGCCGACAAGGCTAAAATACTCCTCTGTCAATGTGCCATTGTTTATATACTCTGTTGAACTATGCCGGTGCAAGTCGCCAATTGTTGCTTGAAGGTTGTCCGGGGTAACGGTATCCTTGATTTTGCTAATACCCCGTGCGGCATTTACGATATTATCTACATTGTCTTTCATCAGCTCAAAGCTGATTGTTGCGATTTCTTCAACGGATGGAGGATAAAACTCGGTTTGCTTGGTCGCCACAACAAAACGTTCTAACATCAGGGGCAAAAGGATATTGGCCGCTGCAAAGAATTTACATAGGTAGAAAGTAATGCCCGATGCGCTCCCGGAAAATACGATTACAGCACAAAATACAATCTGGCTTGCTAGAAGCAGAGCATACGCGCTGATAAGTCCTATTTTTGTGTTTTTCTCAAATCTGCCAAGCAATGTGCGAATTGCCATCACGGCTGCAAAATAAGAATAAATGATAATGAACATTGGTAAATTGCCGAAAACTGCAACACCAAATAAAAGTGTAAAAATAATCCAGTTTATTGTTTTTCCATATCGCATTAAGTCGTTCATGTTATATCACTCCTACTAATTATTTCTTTTGCTTTTTGAGGGAAGTCGGTGACAATTCCATCAACCTGCATCTGATAGAGTTTCTCTATTTGCGATGTTTCATTGACTGTCCATACATAAATTTGTTTTCCGGCTCGGTGGCAGGATGAGATAAGCGGTTGTGTGATGGCGGCTTCTTCAAAGGCGAGAATATCGAATGGCATATCTCTTATTTGGTTTGCAGATAGTCCCCCTATTTTGCCAATTATGATATAACCGGTACCAAATTCGGGGTATTTTTCGTGTAGCTCCTGCATGAGAGCCATCTCCGAACTTTGGAACATACACATTTCTTCCATGCCGTTTTGTCTGACAATCTCAACCGCCCTTTCAATGATGCTTTCTTCTTCATAGCCATGACTTTTCAATTCAATGAACAGGCCGATTTTGTCGTTAGCCATCTTGCATATTTCATCCAGCGTGGAAATATGACCCTTATAGCCGTTTTGCTCAATGAGTATGGATGTAAGCTTATCGGCTGTTTGCTCATATACATTTATGCCTTTTCCCGTCAGGCGAAATAAGTTGCTGTCATGCACTACAACTGGAATGTTATCTTGAGAGAGAAGAATATCTATTTCCGCATAATCCGCGCCCTGCTCTATGGCGCTTTCAATTGCATGGACTGAATTTTCCACTCCTGCCACACTTCCCCGGTGGCCTACCACTATACAGGGCATTTCAGAGAAAGGGTTATAGTAGTATTGCCCTATCGAAACAAACACACATATGATGGGGGCAATTAAGAGTATAAGCAGTATATATGGGCGCTTTTTAATCGGTTGTGGTAATTTCTCTCGATAGACAAAAGACACCGCACCTTTAATCAGTGCGCCCAAGCTTGAAATGGCCTGTGCAAGTTTTGCTTTATAAGCCATAAAACGATGCTCTATGATTTCAAAATTGTTCTCATTTATTTCAGGGATGTCTTTGTTTAACTGCAAATAAATACCCAAGATGATCGCAAGTATGATTGGTGTAGAAAAAAAGTCGATTATTGAAGCTACCAACGTGTCGGCTCCCAACGCCGGGATAAGGAATATTGCCGGCGAAGCAGCCACGAATACAACAGCAGCAATTTTGAAGATATGGCCTTTTTCAAGCAAAGCGCTCCTTTTTACGCTTTGGGCAAATGAGCATTGTTCCAATACCATAATTGGAAGCGAAAGAATCAGCTTTAGGAAAATGAACAATGCTGCCACCACAAGCATGAACAGCAATATCCAACCGCCATTGTATTTCAAGATTTCGCCCGTTATAAAGTTCGGTATGCTCACTTCGGGCAAGAGGGACGAATGAATACCAATATTTAAATATGGTATTAGTCCCACGCCATAAACGGCAAATCTGATGGTGCTTATGTGACGCAAAGATGGAAAGGTGCTTATAGCGGCTCTTATGCCGTAGCCAATTGTTATTTTAATGTTTTTTGACCCTTTCGCTAAAAAAATCAATATCACTGCGAACTCGAAATAGATGAATATCACGCCCAGCATCAGCAATAACATAAGCATGATGAACCCGAATATGTTGGTTAGGAAGCCAAAAATATCTCCGTTCAGAACCATGTTATATCCACTTATTTCCCGGAATAACTGGACAATCCCTTTGAGCATTGGTTTTACAAGCAGAAACACTATCAGTTTGTAGAAGGCTTCAAATATTATGATGTTAGTCATTGCATTACCCAACGCCATACACGCTTGCCGCCAAACCAATGATATTTTCAGTTTTTCATTTTCTGCTTTTATAATATCCGCCTCCTTAGGACTATGAGTAAATATATACTCATAAGAAAGGTAAAAAAATAATGCCTGTGCTTATCGGTCTATTGCAAAAAGTTATTGACACATATAGAACAAACCAATAGTATTCCTGCCGCTATGCACACAACAGTTACAGCTTACCTCGTTGAATTGCACACGCTGGAATTTATGAAATTTTTCAACGATAGTCAAAATTTTTTTTTGCACTTCTTCGTTATAGGTCGTATACACAACATGAAGAACCTTGAGGTCGGGATTAGGATACTTTTCAAATGTATTCCTGATATATGGCTCTAATACTCTTGTTTGAGTACCTCGAAGTTTTTCGCGGACAGTCATATGCCCGGTATCATTCATGTAGATGACCGGCTTAATATTCAACAGATTTGCCGCATAATACGTCAATCCGCTGCATCGGCCACCTTTGTATAGGCAATCCATTGTATCAATCAAGAATGAACCTTGGATGTTGGGTATTATCGCGGTAACCATTTGGACAATTTTTTCAGCATCGGTTTCACCGTTGGCAATCATTTGCAGGGCGAATTTCACCAATAATGCTATTCCCAATGACAATTGCAAAGTATCAATTACATAGACTTTACCGGGATATTCTTTGGCAGCGATAAATGCGTTCTGTGCGATGGACGATATGCCGCTGGAGCAAGCGAAATGGATAACGGTATCCCCTTGAGCGACGAACCTCCCAAAAAGTTCTGAGTATAGGGCCGGGCTTTTTGCTGCAGTCTGTGCAACCTTTCCTGTTTCATCCATATAGTTGAAAACATCCCCGGGGAAAACATCTTCCAAATCTGAAAAACTTTTATCTCCCATGTTGATATAACAAGAAATCGTGTCTACATTAAGCAATGCCAACTCTTCATTAGATAGGTCAATCATCCTATCCGCTACTATCTTAATGCTCATATATTCTCCTTAATTAACATTGTTTGCATTATTGATGGTGATGGCATACAGAACTTGCCATGCATTGTAATTTTCATAATTGCCAGTCCCTGTATTGTGGCAAAAAATTGGGTCGCCATAGCATAAGTGTCGCCCTCACAAAAATCCCCACATTCTTGACCTCTTGCTATTAAATTTGACATGGCAGTTAATACTTTCACATCGAGTTCCGTGATTTCATCCTGCGTAACAATCGCACTGTTTGCAAAAGCCGCTTGTGTCATAAGGATAAGCAGATTAGAAAACTCATCGTCTTTAATCATGTCTTGGTATATAAGGTTGATGAAGTTCATGAATGTTTTTCGAGGCTCTGAAAAATCACTAAAATATTCAACCAAATTTTCTATTCCTGCCAACGCGTTACCTACAAGCTCGCCAAATAACTCATCTTTAGTTTTATAGTACTTATAAAGCAAACCTATACTGATTTCAGACAAATCAGCTATTTCTTGCACATTAGTAGCCGCGAACCCTCTTTGAGCAAACAGTTGGGTAGCGGAAGTCTTTATTTTTTCTCTGGTCGCTGTACGCATTTCTTCAAATTGTTCTTTAGTTCTTGGCATAATGCACCTCCTTTTGAGTGAGTTTATACTCATACTACAGCATTTCTACAGTTTTGTCAAGAGCAAATTTTGGCGGAATCAAAGGCAAGCCGTAAGTATCCGTCGTCGGCAACCTCAAAGCGTACCCGTTCAAGCTTTCCGTATCTGTCGTTTAAGCCTGTCCAACTACCTTGATACCCGTCTTAGGGTAAGCGTTTTTTCATGCCGTCTGCAAGGAAAAGGATTACTTCAGTGGGCTGTACGAGGCCTTTTCAAGCTGCGCCGCTTGCCGTCGATAATCAAATTCTTACAGGTTTCCCACAGGCTTGCCTCCCTCCATGCCTATAATTTCCACGGCATAGGCAAGGATGGTGTCTTTTGTGTCAGCGTAGTATTGGCAAGTGTTGTATGCGGATGTTTCCTTGATAAAGGCATTGCGATACCTGAAACATTCCGTGCTGGATTGCCGGAAAAACCATATCTATGGCAATTAACTTTATCGTCATATTGCTACCAGTATCAGGTATGCTCACCCCGGTCACCGGTGCTTACGAAATTGAACAGCAAAAATTGGAAAGATTAATTGAAACTCTTGAAATAGAAGTTAATTCGGAAACAGAAAAAGCGGTTAATGTTGGAAGCTTTTTAAAGCTTATTCAGAAGCACACTAACATTAAGGAGCTTAACAGCACGATACTGCGAGAGTTTATTGAAAAAATCATCATCCACGAACGTGTAAAAATTGACGGGGTTAAATCTCAAAAAGTTGAAATTCATTATAACTTTATCGGTCTTGTAGATATCCCCGATAAAACGAAAATAGCAGAGAGTGCATAACCCTCTGCTATAATCTAAAAACATCCTTATTAACCAAAACCCAACAAGATGACGGTTTCTTTTGCGCATACAACCTCTGTGATAATATTCGGATACATATGTCTTTTTATCACAACGATCCAAAAGATTGTAGTATTGTTGAAAATTCCGAAAAACTGAGCAATTATTAAAAACTTTAAACAAAGAACAATTAGTGACCGTTACATCTGTTGTTAAAGGGTTAAAAAAATAAAGAGTACAAAACAGCCGTCTTTTCAATAAAGATAGCTGTTTTGTACTAAAATTATCAATACACATTTGGTCCTGCACAAAAGTCAAAGCCTGAATTGGTGGTTAGTGACACGTTATTTCTGCTGCTGTTACTATGGATAATAAGAATATTACCGCTCGTATCCCTGCCTACAACAATACCAACGTGAGACAAATCGTTATAAAAAGCTAAATCCCCAGGTTGTGCATTGCTCCAATTTAATCGTGTGCATTTAGCAATCTGCCCCTGTGTTCCGTGACCGATTGAACCGGCACTCATTTCAGAATTGATAAATGTCCAAGTAACAAAGCCTGAACAATCCAGTCCGAACGGTCGCATTGTGCCTGTGGTTGAGCTTCCGTCAGCAGTTACTCTCATCATTTTCCCCCAATTACTGTCCCAACCGATTGCGGAGGATTTGCCGCCCCAAAAATAATTAACCTTGCCCACCAAACTGCAAGCTGCTTTTACAACAGCCTTTCGCTCGGCTGACAAGTTTTGAGGGAGATTGCTTAGCACATCAATGGCATCGGCATCGATGATGGTTAGATTTTGCGTTGCTGAAAGAAGGACAGCACTATTTTCGAGCAGAGTAGCAAGAGCTTCTTGCTGTCTTTGTGTAAAACGATATTCTGAAATCATATCATCACTTGTTTTGCTTGTAATGGTAATATACGAAATATTTTCCTCGTTTTCCTGCTCTAAATGTGACGAAATAGAATTCATATCCCAGAATACTTCTTTTAAAAGATCCTTTTTGTTTTCGTCTATTATAACCACATCTTGTGCTGTATCGTCATCTGTTCCGGCGATCTTAACCGCAAATACCGCTAAAACCTCCGACCAATCCGCTTGTACGCCTTGCATTTCCACATGGTCATAGGTATTGGCATTTTCTATTTCCTCAATTTTTTGTGTAAACTCTTGATTACATTCAGCAACGATGGCGGACACCGGAATGCCTTCGTTTGTTTCTTCTGATATGAAAATACCAAAGGGAGAAGCGGCTATTGCCGCAACAGTAATGATAAGAATTAGAACTACCAAAAGGACTGTTCCGCCGCCTACTGCCGCAATAGATGAAATTATGCCTTTAGCCATTGCAACCACTGCCTGTGCCATTTTGACCGCAATTCGGGTGGTCGCTTTTACTGTGGTTTTTGTAGCCTGTGCTGTCTGCCTTGCAACTTTGGCAGAACGCTTTACCGCCTGTTTTGCCGCTTGCTTTGTGATTTGTTTCTGCGTTTTAACAGCCATATTTTTAACTTTAGATATGTCTGTCCTTGCAGAATGTTTTAATGAAAAGGTGCTTTTCTTATTTTTCAATACAGCATTTTTATTGCTGTAAGGTAGAGTGGAAGTAGGAGTATTCTGTTTAGGTGTATTAGGAGTTAAACGGTATGATGCTTTTCTTGGCTGCTGATGGGTTTTTATATAATAATCTTTGGTTTTAACCTGCACCTGTGTCTTTGCAGTTGGCATATCAACCTCGCTATGAGGGGTAGACCTTTTGGCATCTGAAATAGGTTCTATTTGCCTTTTTGGCTTTCGTTCTACATACTGCTGACGCTGTTCATGGGGCAGGCTTGTATTGTGCAAAACATCTTCATTTTGCTGTTTAGGAGTGTTTCTTAGTTC
>JAAZFB010000313.1 GCA_012511915.1 Clostridiaceae bacterium | reverse complement strand
GACCGGGCCTACAACACCGATATAAATATCACCATCGGTTCTATCGGCAATATCCCTGTATATATTATTTATCAATTAAAACTCCCCCTTATATAATTTTTGGACAATACATTATATTTGAGAGGTTGTTTAATTATGACAACGAAGGACAATTACCATCAAAAGCGGTTCGATTTATATTTTTTTATTAAATATTAGTAAAAATAATAAAGGGGTGTTACATAATTGTTGAAACAATTATGTAACATCCCCATAGTAATATTATTTATTATTTTTTACTTCTTATACTGCATTCCTTTTCAAAGTCAGCTTTTTCCTCGTTTGTTTCCGGCAGAAGAGGAGGTACAGGGCTTGGATTTCCGTTCTCGTCAAGTGCCACAAAAACCATTCGTGCTTTATTTGTTAATGTTGTAGAGCCCGTTTTTAAATTTTCTGCGTACACCCTGATGGAAATACTCATGGAAGTTCTACCGGCATACAGCATTTTTGCCTTTATGATTACCATTTCGCCCATCCTGACAGGATGCTTAAAGGTAATGTTATCTATTGATACCGTTGCAACTACCTTGTTTGAATGACGGGAGGCGACAAGCGCACCCGCAATATCAATCCAATACATAAGGCGCCCGCCAACAAGATTGCCTAATAGGTTTGTATCGTTTGGCAATACTAACTCAGACATTGTTATTTCTGTTTGTGAAGGTGTTTTTACTTCCATAACATAACCACCTTTAAGCTTTGTTTAGTGCAAGTTTTACTTTGTTTACTATATTTTGTGCTGTCAGCCCGTATTTTTCAAGTAAAGCGTTAGGCTTCCCGGATTTACCAAAGATGTCATTTATTCCAACCCTTATAACCTTTACAGGGTAATTTTCTGACACAACTTCCGCAACGGCACTACCAAGACCGCCGATTATATTATGTTCTTCGGCTGTAACAATTGCATCTGTTTGTTTTGCCGCTTTAATTATTATATCTTTATCAATCGGTTTAATTGTGTGTATATTTATAACTCGTGCACAAATGCCTTCATCTGCAAGAACGGTCGCGGCATCCAAGGCTTCTTTAACCATTAGACCGGTTGCAATAATTGAAACATCATTTCCGTCTTTTAATGTGACCCCTTTGCCAAGCTCGAACTTATAATTGCTATCATAAATATAAGGGACTGCCAAACGACCAAAGCGTAAGTAAACCGGACCGTCGTGCAAAATCGCAGCCTCAACCGCACCACGCGCCTCATAAGCATCTGCAGGGCTTATTACAACCATATTCGGAATGGCACGCATAAGGGAAATGTCTTCGATCGGTTGATGTGATGCGCCATCCTCGCCAACGGAAATGCCTGCGTGGGTTGCACCTATTTTAACATTTAGTCGTGGATAAGCAATAGAATTCCTTACCTGTTCGTATGCCCTGCCTGCGGCAAACATTGCAAAACTGCTTGCAAACACAGTTTTACCTGTTGTAGCTATTCCAGCTGCAATAGACATCATATTAGCCTCTGCAATACCGGTATTTATGAACCGTTCCGGAAATTTCTTTTTAAAAGTATCGGTTTTTGTTGATTTAGAAAGATCAGCATCTAACACTATCAAATCATATTTTTCGCCTAATTCAGCAAGCG
>JAAZFB010000312.1 GCA_012511915.1 Clostridiaceae bacterium | reverse complement strand
TTTCTGGAACGTATTTTATTCCCGGTATAATTCTGTAAACCGGTAAGAATATTAGCTTTCTCCAGAAGGTCAAGGTAATGTGCCAAAGTTACAGTATTTCCTGCGTCTTGCAGTTGACCAAGCATTTTAGTAAACGATAACTCCTGTGCGCTATATACTGAACCCAACATAAAAAGTGAGCGTAGCAGTGCGGGTTTTCTCACTTCTTGCATCATTAGAATATCTTGAGAAATCGTGGGTTCTACTATTGAAGTACCCATATATCGCGCCCAACGACTCTCATCCTTTATGAGCGAAGCTGCACCAGGATATCCACCAAAAAAAAGAAAATCCTCCAAACTGTAGCCGAATGCCTCTTTGCATTCGGCATAGCTCTAATGGGGAGAATATAGTATTTCAAATCTACCCATTAACGACTCTGTAAGCCCCTTTTGTAGAAGCAGTGAAGAAGAACCTGATAAAACAACTTTCAAAGAAATACCCAGCCTACTGTCTTCATCCCATAGAAGTTTAACGATTGAAGACCAGCCGCTAATCTTTTGGATTTCATCAATCACTAGAATTGCTTCGTCCTTTTTTGCATAGGTGCGCGCTAATTCCCATTCGTTGCGAAGCCACTCTACAGAAACAAGGTTCGGATCGTCTGCACTTACAAAATGTTTTTGCGAACTCAATTGTTCAAGAGTTTGTAAAACAGCAGTCGTTTTTCCTGTCTGTCTCGGGCCGACGATAATTTGTATAAATTTCCTTGGTTCCATAAGCCTTCTGGTTAGCTGTGAAACCAAATCTCTATTAAACATATACACCTCTATAACAAATTACTCAATACGATTTACTAATTACTCATTATACTCTATATTATTACTTTGTCAAATATAATTGAATCAATATTCCAGCATAGACTTGTTTATGAAGTGATTGAAAATAGCGATGGAACAATTGACGCAGATGGAAACATATACAAAGGCTATATTAAGATCATTCGCATGTGGTCCCATTATGACGGTCTAAAATAACTTCTCCAAGTCATGTTAACCTCATTGGCTTGTATGGATATTAAGCATTAATATCTGCAGGTTTTGCCACCGAATCATTTGCAATATTTTGAGCCCAAAACCCATTTTTGACGATGAGTATGCCAATCACGCTTTTTAATACATAAGTTGCATAGCTAAGGGGTTAAATCACAAAGATATCAAACTCTGTGAAATGTGTTATAACATAAGTGAAGGGTATGCAAAAAGCCCATGTATACACGCTATCAAAAAGAAAGGTTATAAGTGTTTTGCCGCCTGAACGGATTGTGAAATAAGTACTGTTGGAGATGGCGTTGAACACCATATATACTGCATTTGTAATCATAAAGTGTGTCGCAAGCCTTCGAACTTCTTCGGTAGTTTTATAGATACGGGGTATGATAGGTGACAAAGCAACAAGTACTCCTGAAACAGCAAGACAGATGCATACATTAAAGAACATCAGCTTCCAAACATAAGCTTTCGCACGATTAATATCCCCCGTACCGAGAGTTTGACCAATCATAACGGACACGGCAGTGCCCATTGCTAACAGCACAACATTAAACAGAATGGCAGCAGTACTTGA
>JAAZFB010000311.1 GCA_012511915.1 Clostridiaceae bacterium | reverse complement strand
GGCCTCACACATCAAACCCCATCATCGAAGCTGTAAACGAAGGGCAACAAAAAAAATATAATGAAACTGCTTCGATTTGCAAGTCGAGTAAGTGCTAGATTATGAAACAACACAAGATTGGTTTTGCTTTCTTAATTTTGTTCTTGACAACCCGTGCTTTCAACTTACGGTCGCTTAACATAGGGCCACAAGTATGGGATGTGGTAGCCAGCATATTTATACTTCTTCTATGTTTCTACATATTTTTAACAAAACCAGACTACTTTCGGAGAAGGACTTTCTTGATCTGTTGTTTGATTTTCCTTTGTTCTTTCCTCGTTAATACATATGCTTGTTTTCGGCTTAATTGCCCATATTTCACAGTTATAAAATCGATGAAAAGCATCGTGCCTGGACCATTGCTTTGCTTTGTACTACATCGATTTTATCATAGGCCACAAGATTTTAAAATCCTCTGTGGTGTTTTGGAATTTCTTGTGATGGCTTATCTTTTTTTACATATTATTGCCTGCTTGACAAATTGATATACACTTATCTTTAATGACGAATTTTCAGGTGAACCGTATGGTTTAGTCGGTCAGCGTGTGGCAGTGCCAGGGATGCAATCTTATATGCTTCTTGTGAGTCTGTTTTATATTTCAAATATGGACCGTCGGTTTTCTAAAGTAGCATCATTTCAAAAATGGCTTCATTTTGTAATTTATATCTATTTTATTGTTTTTATTTATATGTCCAAGTCGTATCTAATAGCAACAATGATTCCTATAATAGCATTTATGATCTACAAGAGAGTCCTAAATATATTAGCCCTTCTGTCATTGTCGTTGATATTGATCGTTGGAGGGATTCTGTGGACAAGTAATGGAATCGTGAAAGAGGATAATATTATTTCATACTATTATGATGACTTTGTCAATGACACAAATCATTCCGCTGAGCCACGCAAGGAAGGACTGGTACAATATTACTCCTTATTTAAGGAGACAAACACTCTTGGTTTTGGTCATGCCGCAATTCACTACGATAGGAGAGTCGCAGACTTGGTAGAAAAAGAACGTATTCAATATGTAGATATCGGCGTGATAGGTGTATTCTATCAGTATGGCGTGCCGATGTTGATTGTATCTATAGTTATCATAACGTTTATGATTAAAAACCTGATTGAAGCAGCAAAGCTCTCCAATCCAATGATTCGTATCCTATCGAATTGTTTGTCATTTTCTCTTATTTACCTATTATTGTCCCTTACGCCTCTATGGCTCCATGAAGGTAGAGCTTTCCTTTTTGGTTTTATCCTCTACTGTTTCATGCTCATTGAAGACGAGATTGAAAGAGAGAATTTGAGTAAAACAGCGTCAAGAATCAAAACGCGACACAGCCACCCAGGGGCAGGGTATTGGGAGTAGTTTCGTAACTTGATAGTGTCTGGGAACTTGAAGACCGTTTGACGGCTTGGTTCGATTTCTATTGCAACCGTCGTCGCCATAGTGCTCTGAATTACCGC
>JAAZFB010000032.1 GCA_012511915.1 Clostridiaceae bacterium | reverse complement strand
GTAAGAAGGACCTTATGTGCAACAACATAATGCAAGGCCCGATGTTTAAAATGGTTGATGATCCACGTGTTACTAAGGTGGGTAAATTCCTCAGAGCTACTAGTTTGGATGAATTACCTCAATTTTGGAACGTGTTTAAAGGCGATATGAGCTTGGTTGGGACAAGGCCACCAACAAGTGATGAGGTTGAACACTATGAATGCCACCATTTTGTGCGGCTTCGCAGCAAGCCTGGTATTACAGGACTGTGGCAGGTAAGTGGCAGGTAAGCGGCAGAAACGCTGCCACTGATTTTGACGAGGTGGTTAAATTGGATAAGGAGTATATGGATAAATGTAGCTTATTTTATGATATCAATATTATTCTTAAAACAATAAAGGTAGTTATATTACGAACAGGTGCCCTATAATGACCAGCTCTTTTAAATGTTTTCAATAATGCAAAAAGCCGGTTTCAACCGACTTTTCTGCTATCTCTACCGTATTTTTGTTTTGTTGCTTCCCCGCCACGGATATGACGTTCGGCTTTGTTCTCGTCAAGTATCCTCTTAACTTGCCCTGCCATTGACGGGTCTAACTTTGCCAGTCTTTCTGTAACATCTTTGTGTACTGTAGATTTCGATATCCCGAAACTCTGTGCAGCTGCCCGGACCGTCGTCCTATTTTCTATAATGAAGCTCCCAAGCTCCAAGGCGCGTTCCTCTATGTAATGTCGCATACGCCTGCCTCGCGCACAGCGCCTAAATTGGCTTGATGTCCCGATACTATATATATTAGGGGAGGCTGGTCTCTATACCCTTTATTAAAAGTTTTATTATACTGCTTTTTTAGGACAATTATTTTAAGTATCAGAGTTTTTTAATTTTATTGTCATAATATAAAGTGGAGTGTTTACTCCCAATATGAAGTCCAAGGCTCATCGCAAGCAACATCTTTACCAAGCCAGTTAAGGTTTTCATCGTAATGCCCCAACCTATCTACAAACAGCTCTTGATTGGCATAATAAATGTTTATACTGATCCATCCGGGATCTCCTTGTGTGTAGCACCACTCATATAACTTATTTAGGTATTCGGTATAGGCTTCCAAATTACAATCTACAACATCATATTTTTTCGGATTATCTTTATTAATAACAATTAATTTCGGTTCAATCTTATTAGGATCTAAAAATACTACATATATTTTTTCTTCTGTAACCGCAAATCCGTCGCAAAAACCTGATTCAAGCGTGTCAGTAATACGGTTACTAATATTTTTTGACTCACCACTATCAACATCTATAAATTCTAAGCCTTTTGCCATATCATGATAAATACTGCTGCCATCAAGAACTACTTTGGAAGCGGTATCAATAAAATCCTTTATTCTTGTGATTTCAGTCAGTTCCTTGCTAGCCAGGTTCAAAATATAGAGTGTAAGATCTGATATATATGAAAAACCGAAATCATCATCGGAATAAGCATTAACTCGCCTAATAACTGCATTCCCTTTGGAGATGCTGTAATCGTAAACATCTTCAACCAGTATTTCTTCTTCTCCCGATTCAATCGTTTTTGATATAAGAGTATCCTCACATATGTAATATATCTTATCTGAATATATTTGGAGATCACTACCGTATGCAAGAACTTCCCAATCCTTGCCTTTAAAATCCCTTTTAATAATTTTTGCCTCTCCAAAAAGCGAAGATACGACGTAAACAGAATCGTTATAGATGTTTAATGAAGAATAGCGGTGATACATGTCCTCTTTTTTAGGCAATTCAAATAAAGTACTCTTGCCTGACTGATTCCTTACTTCTATGGCATTAGTATCTTTATTTATAACGTAGATATTGTTTTCATCGAAGGCTACTTGCCCGTCCTGAACCAAGTTGGAAGGCAAATTACCGCTGCCGCCTTGAATAACGGTGTCTTCCTCTTCAAATAGCTCTTTATCTTGGTCCTCCGGGTGTTCTTCCGGCTCTTGCGAGGCCTCCGATAAATATTCGTTGTCAGGATCCAACTGTTTGTTGTCACTATCCGAAACAAACCTGGAACATCCGACAATTGTTACTATTGCGGCGATGCAAACAAATACAACTATGCCCTTGATAAATAATGATTTTTTACTTTTCATAATACTGCCTCCGCGACATATCAGGTAATACCATCTTATACATAATATCATAT
>JAAZFB010000310.1 GCA_012511915.1 Clostridiaceae bacterium | reverse complement strand
CCTTTATCCACCCTTCCCAAATTGAACTTAACTCCGAATACATAATATTGGCACCAAAAGGGGGGTCAATAAACATATAGTCAATGGAATTACTTGCTATATGTGAAAGTTTAGTTGCTGAATTTATATAAGTAACTGAATTTCCTCTTTCTGTATAATTTGTAGCTGATAAATCTCTGATTTTACGTTTTAATATATTTAGTGGATACAACTCAACATTAAGAGATGGAATATATAATGTACCTGATAGTATTCCAAACTTTCTATCCAAAGTAAATTTATATGATTTAGTTGTTCTTTGCAAAGTTGAAGTAAACCAAGCTTTCAAGAAAACATCATCTCCAATTAATTCAAAGACTCTATTTAGATAAATAAAATTCCTTTTTGTATAAAATTGATGGTAATGTGATATTCCATAATTTTGAATTCTTGAACTTTCATCTCCCAATGGCATAAGCTGAGTTTGATAATTACTGCCGTCAGTTTTATCAATTCTTCTTATTACCTCTTTATCAAAATCATCTATCTCCTTTTCACTTCTTTTCCTTCCTTTGCCGTAGTTTACACGTACCGGCACTTTTTTATTTAGTGTAACCGTTTTACCCAATGTGTCATCAAAGGATGTTTCCCATGCCTTTTCCATCGTTCTTTTTGAACACAGTGTTCCGCAATGCGGGCATGGAAATTCACTTTTTATGGTGTTTTCCTCTAAACTAACCGCCTCATCCCAGAGAACCAACTCCTTGTTGCAGTTGAGGCAAATAAACACATCGCTCCAAATGGTATAATTTATTTTTTCTCGCCTACCGTTCACTTCGGTTTCGTACATCCAGCCATATTCTTTCTCTACCAGTTCTAAAATAGCATTGGCTTTTTTTTCAAATTCCAGCGGATTGAAGGGTAAATTGTAGCTTGCCGATATAAGCGATGCAATGGGCGACAAATCAGAACAAATGCTGTGGCGAACACCTACTTTGGCCTTGGGTTCTCGTAAGGCTTCTACGTCATGTTTAGAACCGCACAGATTAGCCGCTACACCTGTCATTCCCGTTCCGGCAAATCCATCAAACACAATATCGCCGGGCTGCGTATAATGCAAAATATAACGCATAATGGCAGGATGTGGCACCTTGGTGTGGTAAGCATGCGCCATATAAATAGGATTATTTTTACCTTCACTCACATCACTTGCATAAGGCACTTTTACTTTGAACTCTTTCTGCCGTTTTCCCTGCGTTTCTAATTCCGATTTTTCTTTTTCCCATTCAGCAATAAAATCATTCAACCACGGATTGGGGCAAGCCGTGTAATAAGGCGGGTCGGACAGGCGCAGAATATCCTCGTCCTCTCCAATAGGGAAACCCTCTATCTGTTTTAGTTCGGGCAGCTTTCGGCGAAGCTCCTCCCGGAAATAACTACGGCGTGCATCGTCATTTTCAAACGTCACTCCCAAACAGATAACGGGTCCCGTTTTTATCTGTTCATCTTCAAATTGGAAGTTTAATTTTTGCATAGTGCTATTTTGATGTTTTTTATTGCTTTCAATATAGTTTTCTCAATGTGCAATTAGAAATGACGAACTGCTCACTTATTCAAGATATAAACGCTACCTTTCCCTTTTCCAATCATCGTCAGCACTTGTTCCTGTCGCAGGTATAGCAAATCTTTCTTCAGGGTACTCATACTAATTTCGGGAAAATGCCTTGCCAAATCACCCACTTTAATGGGTTCGTTGGCAGTAATAAAGTCTCTGATTAGCTTTTGTCTGTCATTCAGATAAGCACCCTTTGATTTGAATACATCGTATTTCTGTTCCAATTTTTCGGTAAGCGTTTTCAGACTTTCCAAAAAGAAAATAAGCCACAAATCAATACGTTCACTATCCGTTCCTCGCTCTTTCTGTCCGTTCATCAAGGCTTCGTAATAGGCTTTTTTATGCTGTTCGATATGATTTTCAAATGATATGTACTGAATAAAGGAATAGTCGCTTTGCAACAGACAAAGCGTTGTAAGTAATCGGGACAGTCTGCCGTTTCCGTCCTGAAAAGGGTGTATGCTCAAAAAATCGTATATGAAACTTCCGATTACAATCAACTGATGAATGGATTTCTGTTCCAGCTGCTCGTTTGTCCATGCTACCAGCTCCTGCATCTCACCCGCCACCAATGCAGGCTCGGTAGTGGCAAAAATAGTCTTTTGCTCGCCTGTGGGATAAGTTGCCACCACTTTATTCGACAGTGATTTGTACGATCCTCTGTGTCGTTCGTCCTTGTGGCTGTGTTTTAGTAACAGTTGGAGTAGTTGCTTGATATAGCTTTCCGAAAGTTTAATGTCGGAATAATTATCGTAAATAAGTTCCAATACTTCGTAATATCCGATTACTTCCTGTTCGTCACGACTTTTGAGTTTTGTAATTGTGATCTCTTTCAGCAACTCCTGCACTTCCTCGTCTGTGAGCGTTGCGCCCTCGATACGTGTAGATGAGCCGATGCTTTCAATGGTTGCTATTTTCCGCAATTCTTTCAAGGAACGGTTTTCTTGCTTTTCGGCAATATCCCATTTACCTTTGAAATTGTCAATATAGCCGATGAGCTGCAGGATTCGTTGGTTTATTGCAAAATCAAAATCTATTTTTCGAATAAATTTATCCATATATTATCTGTATTTTGTCCAAAAGTAATGGTGCAAAGATACGAAATGTCTATATCTTATCTATATTTTATCCAAATAAATCAAGAAATCTCCATTTTTTTACCCGTGTAATATGATGCGTACTTTGCTGCGGTCTTTTCCTTTACTCATTCGCTCAATATACAATTCAAATGCTCCTTTTGCCTCTTCAATGGTCATTGGATGCGTAAAGTATTTTGACATTTCATCTTGCTTGATTTCTATTTTTTCAAATCCATCAGACAGTATATTGATAAGTTCGAGCAATACCTGAGCCGAATATCCGTCACGTATTATCTCCATTCCGTTTACAAATCGGTTCAGGAAGTTTTGTCCGCCTTCATCCATTAGTTTAAGTGCGGTTTGAGCACCCTCTGTATTGATAAATTCTTTGAGCGAACGAATCCATATTTCATAAATGTCACTCAGTTCAACACCCAATTCACGCACGTTTTTCATCTCTTGATCGCCCACCGTAAGCGGATTGAAATTAGCGTACGGCGTGGTTTGAAGTGTGGTTTCTACATTGCTGTCAGCTTTGCGAAGTTTACTGAATTTTAATCGCCAGTTTTGCCAAAGAGTGGCATTAAGCAAGGGTGATTGCATCAGTTTCTCACAAACGACGTACTCGGCAGAGTTTAGGATTTCTACCCTTTTGGATTCGTCAATTTCGTTAATACAATATTCTTTGTAACGTTTCAAATACCAGCTGATATATTGTTGTTTGCTTGCTTCAAGTTCCGTTTTATAGTTTTCTACCTCTGCACCGGCTTGTGCTGCCAGTATCTTGGGCAAGCTTTGTATCGTAGCATCGATGTTACGAGAAAGCCCGGTATCTGCCGGAATATATAGTTTGGCTTGTGTCAGATAAGACACTTTCGCTTCCAATTCTTTTGCAAGATTCAGCTTATCTTTTACTGCCTCCATTTCTGTTTTGCGCTCTATCATTTTATTGACAGTAGGCAGATCGAAAGGCATATTCTTTATTTTTGCCTCCGATGTATAGGTTGCCAGTTGGTCACAAAAGCCTTTTAAAGCAGTTATGCCGTTTCGCAAACTAAGTGCTTCTCCTTCCGAAATAATATCCACTCCGGCAATATTGGTTGGACCTTGCAGTTTTTGAGCTACCATTGTAGCGCACTCAGCTGCCAATTTTTTCGCTTCATTCACTAACAGAACATAGGTGTCCTGCTGATCGAGTCTGTTGGACAGGTCTTTTCCACAAAAACTTTTGGTTATAGCTCTGATAACCGGCAGATTCACACCTTTTGGACGTTTGATAAATGCGAAATTAAAATAATCGTCTGCTTGCAAATTTCTCAACTTGTCTAAATTGGAAGCATTGAGTATCTCTCCGCTATTCAGTTTGATTTCGCACTCACCCAATGCCACCAAAACAGAAAGTACCATAAATTCAAACGATGCATCTATCCTGTAATCTTTTGAGCGCCAAACCGGCTCTCTATCCGAATTAGGCAGGAGTTCCAGTATTTCGTTTTGATTAACCACCATTTGTGTTTCTCTGGTATTCATCAAATTCAAAATGCTGATGGCATAAATACTTTCATCAACCACCAATTCACCTGCTCGGTAGCATCCTAATCCCGATAAAATCGCCTCTCCGTCTTGGTTGCTTTCAGTTGGTCTTATGATTTTGGCAATAGTTCCTCTTAAATAACGGTCAAGATTGCCGCTATTAATGGTTTGGCGTGCCATATTGAAAACAGGATGATGGGGTGTTTGCTCTTTAAATTGCTCATTAAAAATAGCACTTGCCACGCTGTTGAATAATTCTAATCGGGAAGCACCTTGCTCCGGCAATTGAAACGATCTTAGCTCGCGTGCAGGTTCATTTTTGTAATATACCTTTGTTTCGCTCAGATAAGAAGCATCAAACTCACGCCGTGCTTTTTGGAAAAAATCTTCCATTTTGGCACGATAGATTGGTTTGATTGCCGTATCGGCAGAGTTCCACAAACTTAGCGCCGCACCGTAGTTGCTTACCTGGGTTTTAAAGTCGTCGGAAATCGTATCTAATACAAAGTAAACCTCATCCTCTTCGTTATTTCTCGTTTTTTTGTCCTCTTGGAAAATAGGCATCACAATCATATAAAAATACTGTTTGGGATGCGTAGTTGATTTTTCATTGGGATTGCCTAAGAAAATATAACCATCACGAGTTATTTTATGACTCCTCCACTCTATTTCGTGTTTGTAAATCTGAAATCCCGAACGGTAAGGATTGGCTTCAATGCCAAGCACTTCAACCATAAACCTAAAAAAAGCTTCATCTTTTTGGTATGGTGCCATTTGCTCCGCAAACTGAATAATATTTTGATCGATATTAATTCCTCCTTCGGTTCGCAGTCTATACTCGTGGTTTTCCTCATTAAGTTCAAAATATTGACCGGCAGTAGCTCTAACAATAAGTCTTGCGCAGTTATCCACACTATCCACAAGAAACTCCTTGTTGTCAGCCAGTGCACTGGTTATGCACAGGTCTTCAACCAATGTTTCTGCCCTGGCACCGTGTTTTTTGTTAAGTTCACCTTGTAAAATTTTAATAGCCGTAGCATTCGTAATTCGTTTTGCCAACGATATCTGCTTAGCACGTACTCCCTCAAAATTACTCTCAATTTTATCGTGAACAATTTTCACCGTGTCAGCTACTGATTTAAAATCAGGAATTGACATCAATCCGGCATCTGCCATCATCTGCTCCCAATACTGGTCATAAGTGATAAGTCCGGGATTATCTGTTGGTATATCCTGCTCGCTTATTATAGCAAATTGAGCTGAAAGTGTCTTCAACACTTCACGCTGCGCACGTCCTAATCTTATTTTCTGAAAATTCTCAAAATAAGATGGATGTACAGGAAACAAGCTCACATATTCATCTTATTGAGCGTGCATCTCACGTAATAAAGGAATAATTTTCTCCAAATGTTTTCGGATGTCAGCTTTCTGGCTATCAGACTTTCGTAGTAATCTGTTTTGTACCACAAACGATACATCTTCCTTGCGAATAGTAAGGTCGGTATATCTGTCTTTAACTTTGAGCAACATCTCTGCTGCAAAGGCAAATTCTTTTGACTGATATATCATCTCTTGCACACCAAACATAAAGGCAAATCGTCCTTTGGCACACTGCTGGCCAAGTGCTTGAAGCACTTGCAAATCGTGGTCTAATTGTCCGACAGCGGCGTGTGTTTTCAAGTAGGATAGCATTTCATCAATCACCAACATAAAGCCATGGTCGGGATATTTTTCTTCAAACGCAGCCATCATCTCGTCCAACTGCTCGCTATACATTTTTAACGATGCGCTGTCAAATTGATAATCCACTTCTATTCCGTCCAAGAAGCGTTGCAATTGGAAAGTGATAATATCCCAAAATTTCTTATCGGTTTGCATTTCAAAGCGATGCACTTTGAATTTTCCGGCAATCGGCTCAAAAATTTCCTTTGCTTCTTCGTTTTGAACATCTTGAAGATAATCACTGTTTTCTGCAACAAGTGAAACGAGTGACATTAAATGGCTCTTACCCGTACCATAATTACCGATAACCTGAATTCCTTTTTGATCTCTACCGCCAAACTCCATATT
>JAAZFB010000309.1 GCA_012511915.1 Clostridiaceae bacterium | reverse complement strand
CATCATTTTTGTGCCACCCATTTGTTGGTATAAATCATATATCGTGCGTTCCGTAATATCATAACCACTAACTGACCTAATTGGTCTAACTTGTCTTGCTAAAACAGCCTGTATTTTCTTTTCGGCATCTGCAAAAGTTACATTATACAAAGATGAAAAATCAAGTGTCATTTTGACTAGTGCCTCACTTAATTGATAAGTAGTTTTATCGCTAACATTACCTAAAGCACCAATCATATTTTTATAAATGGCTTGTGTGTTCATTAATGTTTTTTCACTAATTCCATAACCCCTACTCATTTCACTTACAAACTTCGTTGCTAAATTAACATTTTCACGCATCGCAACTTGCCATAAGTTTAATGTTTCGGTATAGTCAATGCCATATTGCACCATTTGTTTTCCAACATTAGCAATTTTCTGTGCCATCATCCAAGTTAATCTTAATTTGCTTAATAAATATCCTATGTTCAAAAACTTTGATAAAGAATTACTTTTAACACCTTGTTTTCCCCAAAAAAGACTAGCACTAGATTTACCCCCACCTGTGCCACCTGTACCACCACCTGCTCTACCTCCCTTGCCACCTATACCATTTATAAGTGAATTAAGCCCAAGCACACTGCTACCATTAATGCCTTTTAGAACATTTGATAATGTAACTAATTGTGCGCTTAACTTTGCAATATTTTTTGTCGCAGTTGTTGTATTTGCGCTAATATTAAGAGATAAACTACCTGCTTTATATCCACCACTATCTGCCATTGTTTTTTAATCCTTTTTGTTTAACATTTTGTTCAGCCATTGTTTTTGGCTTATTTTTTCTTCTAAATATTTTTGCGATAGATTTTCATTAGTGATTTTTGCTTTTTGTTTTTGTATTTTATCGAAGGGACTTTCCCATTTTGGATAATCTAGCTTTTTATCTTTTTTACTAGCAAATGCGTTACTCAATGCAATACTATATGCGATATAATTATTTTGCCCATATATGTGCGCTTTGAAGCTTACATCGTTCATATACGCCTTTTGATATAAATTAAGCAACTTCGGTTCTTGATGCCAAAATTGCTCAACAGTCATACCATATTGGATTGCTAATGGGAGTAGATTATTAGTAAAGTATTTATATAAGTTGGTTACTTTTTCAGCTTCTTGTTCTGCTTTCTCATCTGTGCCAAAAAAGGGTTATCTTCTTCCTCCTCATCATTGCCGAATAAACATTGTGCCATACCACCTAACCATTCACTAGCAACTCTTTTTCCTACTTTATCAACAAAACTTTCCCATAATTTAGTCGCATCGGTTTTCGTTAATGAATATTGTTCAACAATTCCCTCAATGACTACTTTTTCTAATAAATCAATACCTGCTTTTTGCAATTTACTTGTGCTACCATTTTTGATTTCAAAATCTGCCATTTCTTGCACTGCTTTTTGATACATTTTATCGCAAGCATTATATTGTTTTTCTAGTCCCTCATTTGCCATATCATTAAAATATTCTTTTTCAAGCTCTTGTAATTTATTAGCAAACTTTTGTACTTTATCTATCAACACTTGCAATTTAACTGCGTTTGCTTTATCTTCATCACTCATTTGATTGCTTTCGCCTAATTGTTCATAAACAACCATTAAGTGTCTAGTGCGTTTAATTTCGTAAGTGTTTCCGTTGATTTCAAAATATGGATTAATTCTCATAATAATTCTCCTTTATAGGTTTATGATTTTCGTTATTGATTTATACATTTATTTTATGCTACTTTTAGCCCAAGAGCAATAGTTGTGGTTGCACTCGCATAACCTGTTTTTGTAGCAGTTACGATTGCTATGATATTTGCTTTAGTTCCTGCACTTGCTTTCTTAAATAAAACGCTACCACTTTTAGCCCCTGTCGTTGGGTCGGTTGCAGTTGCTTCTGCGCTAGTAGTATCTTCTACGCCAAACTCATCAACAAATGATACTGTAATATCAAAATCTGCAGTATCGCAAACTATTGCAACGGTTTTACCTGTAGTTGCATCAACATCTTCAACATAAGCAGGAATAACATCAGTAAAGCATATGGTTTCTAGTATTAAACTTCTGCAATCAAGAATTGGCGTATTATCAACACTCATAGGAGTAATTGTCATTGTGCCTTTTAGCGTTACTGCCCCTGCATCGTTAGGTCTATAACTCAATGTTCCTGTAAAGTGCCAACCGACAAAATCAGGCGTTAAATATAAAAAGTCAAGCAAT
>JAAZFB010000308.1 GCA_012511915.1 Clostridiaceae bacterium | reverse complement strand
TTTGCGGTCTTTTCCCCGCTCGACTTTCGAATTTTTCGGTTAAATAGCATTGGTTATTCGCCCTCAAAATTCAAAACTCGAACAGAAAAAATCCTCGCAAATCTTAGTTGGTTTTTAATGTTGTCTTTTAATTGAGGAATAGTATTAACTTGAATCTTTACCCTTATGTTTTCTTATGAAGGATGGGATGAGTAGGGCAATCGGTAAAACAAACCCCAGCGTAAGGCTCAACAGCGGCCAAACGGTAGCGTCCCAGTTCACTTGATATGACGTGTTTGTATATATATTTAAGGAATATACTGTAAGCAGCAGCCCTATCGGCAGGACAAGAATTTTATAGTTCTTAATTTTAAGGAGCTGCGCCAGGCCTAAAATACCGGCATATGCATAGGAGAAAACCGAGATAAAGCTGATACTCGACCACATAAAGAAAGTTGCAGCTTCAAGCCTCGAAAAGATGACAAAATAATCGATTTTTTCAGATGTAATGAACATGGGAAAGCGGAGGTTTGCGATCATGCCGCTGCCCATCACAAGAACACAGCCGGTTGTTGTTAGTAAGTTTGTTAACACACCCAGAAGATAACCCTTGAAAAAGGCCTTTTTTGCTTCCTTCACATTTTCGAAGCACACCGGATACACCATATTTAGGAATACGAGCGGCGATACGCAACTTGACAGGAACGGTATGATACCTTTTACAACAGGGATCACGCCTTTTCCCATAACCGGCAAGAGGTTTCCCGGGTTCATCTTTGGCATCAACAATATAGTCAGAAACAGCAAAAAAGGAAATATAAGAATAAACAGTATCTCTGATGTTCTGTACATCGCCTCAATACCGCACAGCAGGGCGAAAACCAATACGGCTATAAAAAATACATTTAAAGATAAGGAGGATAATGTGTATGCGAATGCACTGTGAACAAAATCGCTCATATACCAGACGGTTTGATCAGCCACGACAAGCGCCGATAATATAAAAAATACTGCAACAAACCCTCCGGCTAATTTTCCGAAATACAGCTGAATAATTTCAACAAATGTTTTGTCCGGATTCAGTTCACCAAGCTTGGCGAATATCCAGATAAAGAGTAACCCTATAGCCGTACCGAACAAGATAGAGAGCCATACGTCCGGCCCCGCTGCTTTTGAAATACTTGATGGGAGCAACAGTGCGACGGTGCCGTATGAAAAGCCCGATGATACAATCACAAGTTGACGGGGTGATAATTTTGTTTTAATCATTAGAGATAGCCTTTTATCCTTTCTTCAGCAAGGATTCCATAACACCCTTAAGCGGCGAGTATATCCATGCAAATAAATCTGAGGGATTACCTATTTCCACTTTCAGCGACTTCAGAATCGACAAACTGACGCCCAGGGCGAGCAGCAAAGAAAAGGTCAAGAGTTCTTTTAATAACCCTGACCGGAGCAGCTTCGGGACCTCGACGATGCAGAGTATGGCGGCAAAGTTTAATACCAATAGGATAACGATTAAAACCATCCGGATTACTCCCCCTCAATTGATTTATAAATTAACCCCAAATCCCTGATCTTCGTATCAAACATAAAGTTTACCTGCAGCTTTGTAAACTCAGTGTCCCAATTGTCTTTCAGCTCGTTCCACACTTTCGGATATTTTCTGTGGATACTTTCGCCGAAGCCGAAGATATCCGTTTTAAATTCCTGCTGAGCTTTGTTTAGCGTTTTTATGCAAACATCGGTAAATTTTTCATTTATAAGGTTTATTAGCTTATCCTGATTCTCTTTTTCTGTAAAATCGACATTGCCGGCAACTGTAGAGATATCACTTACAATCGAAAACATGACGTTTATGACAGGCTCGCCGTCCAGCAGGGATACCTTGATATTTCTCTTACTATTAATTATATCCACAGATACATGGGTATTCTTGTCGTAATCGACAAAATTCACTGACTTTTTGCTTTTCCCAACAATATTGTGAAAAGAACGCCCATCCTCTTCATTAAGCCAGCCGATCAGCTTATCGTCGCGAAACACAGCAAGGTCGGTTAACTTGAGTATTACCGTCTCGCTTTTTTCCAGTCCTTTAATGGAATCCATATCCTCGGTTTTCTCATATAACTCAACCCCAATAAGAACAGGATTTTTCCCTTTGGCATTAATGTCGTTGATAAGTTCATAGACTTTTAATGAATTTATCGACGCCCACCATTCTTTCGAGTTTTCTATTGAATTATATAATTTTCTACCTGATACCGATTCTACCGCTGTCACGGTGTTGAGGATTTGATTTGCCGTAGCTCCTTTTGCGATAATAAAGTAATAATCGCTGCGGAATCCATGGGAGCGGGTAAGATAATCAAGAATTCCATTGAGCCCCTCTCTGGCGACGTCTTCACCGATTATAATGGATCTGACGTGCGCCAAGTACATCATTCTGGATGCCTGTGATGTGATACGTTTTTCGATTTCACCCAGGTCTTTTCCTTTTTCTTTATAGAGAACAAAAGCTGATTCATTAACACTTTTTTGGGAGCTGACTGTCTTGGTATTGAGAACCTGGTACGTCACCATATACCCGGCCTCATCCTTATCGATACCCAGCGAAATTACGAGGCTTATAGCATCCAGCTCTCTGTTCGAACAGGCACTTAAAAGCGGGAACGAAATCATTATTAAGAGGGCTAACAGGGCTTTTGATTTCAAATAAATCACCTGAATTCCGGCTGTTTTTTTTGCTTGTCAGTGACAATATCCATATCATTGGCTCTCGGGGAGGGGTCGGCGCTGATTCCCTCCGGCCTCGCCATGTTCTTCCACAAAGGGAATCTCAGGATTGTGTCTTTTAAGGCAGTTTTTGCTTTTGGGGCAAACGGTGACATATATGGAACGCCAATCGATTTCAGCCGGCATAATTCCAGAAGCAAAAAGATCGTGGCCATATATATGCCGAAAATTCCGAATACACTTGCAATTAACATCATAATAAATCTCAATGTCCTCGCTGCATTTCCCATACCGTAATTCGGTATAGCAAAGCTTGAGATCGCGGTTATTGAGACGATGATTACGATCATGGCGGAGATGATACCCGCTTCCACTGCAGCCTGGCCTAAAACAAGCGCTCCGACGATAGAGATGGCCGGGCCGATGACTCTGGGCATGCGAATACCGGCTTCCCTCAGGATTTCAAATACTGCTTCCATCAGAAATACCTCGATGGTTGTTGGAAACGGGACACCTTCATGTGATGCCATCATGCTGATCAGCAGCGGCGTCGGTATCATTTCCTGATGGAAGGAGGCTAACGCAATATATATGGATGGCACAAATATGGAAAGGGCAAACGAGATATACCTGAATAAGCGTACAAATGTCGAAATATGGAACTGATGATAATAGTCTTCGCTTGCCTGAAAAAATTCGACAAAAAGAGCAGGGGCAGTCAGGACAAACGGTGAGCCGTCGACCACAATCGCTGCTTTACCTTCAAGCAGGCACCCCGCGACTGCATCGGGTTTTTCGGAGCTCAGAATAGTCGGAAAGATGGAATACCTGTTGTCCTTAATCTGCTCTTCGATATAACCGCTATCGAGTATTCCATCTATCCGGATTGCCTTGAGACGCCTTATGATTTCATCGATAATCTCCTGTTTTGCGAGATCACTGATATATACCAGGGCTACTTTTGTTTTTGTCCGGTTTCCGATGGTCAGGCTTTCAATTTTTAACGCCTTATCCCGAATCCGTTTCCTGATAAGGGAAATATTGATTCCGCTCTTTTCCGTGAAAGCCTCCTTAGGCCCCCTTACGATGCTTTGAGATGTAGGCTGCTCAATTGATCTCCCTTCCGGCGAATAAGCGTCAATTGATAGAAATATGCTATAACCGTCTATGAGAAATACGAGTTCACCGGACAGCAAGCCCTCCATTACTTTGTCAAGGCTCGATCCCTGTGAAACTCTCCTGAAGCTGGAGAACTGATTGATGAGCAGATTAAAAAATTCCTTTGAATTTTTAGTTTCCATGTTCTCGACTGATATAAGGATTTTTCCCAATTCGGCGGAATAAATGCTGAGTATCTGATTACTGATTAGATTGTCAATATATAGGCTTGCAAATCGTATGTGTCTGTCAGGATGGCTCTTGGATAAATTGATGATCAGATCACTTGAGCCTATCGTGGCTTTTATATTGTTTATATTTTCATCCAAATCATCACTTATCTGATTTCAATCGCTATAATCGTCTGTTTTGGCAGGCTCATGAGTAGATTCAGACTTTTTTTTAGACGAACGACGATGCGGAAATATCATTTTAGCTTCATCCTTTTTTAACGATATACTATAAATTATGTACAAAATATTGGTTTTCATTCGGTCAGTAGACTATAAAACTGTAAAAATTAATAAAAAAGAAAATAATCACTTGTAATTGGAAGCATTTTGATATAAAATAAGTAATGCTGATTCTTAATTAATAGTCAGCATAAGATGAATTCAAAAAGCAGGAGGTAACAAGAATGAAAGTAGGAATTAATGGTTTTGGAAGAATTGGTAGATTGGTTTTTCGGGCTGCGGTTGAACGCGGTGATCTCGATGTCGTAGCAATAAACGATCCGTTTATTGACCCTGAGTACATGCGTTATATGTTAAAATATGATACCGTTCATGGACAATTTACCGGCTCGGTGGTAGCTAAGGAAGATTCTATTGTTGTCAATGGCAAAGAGATAAAAGTTTTTGCCGAAATGGATGCAAACAATATAAAATGGAGCAGTGTTGGTGCAGAGTATATAATTGAAGCCACCGGAATATATACCACAACGGAAAAAGCAAGCGCGCACTTTACCGGAGGGGCAAAAAAGGTAATAATCACCGCACCGTCCTCTGATGCACCTATGTTTGTAATGGGTGTTAACCAGAATTCGTATTCAAAGGATATGAATGTTATTTCAAACGCTTCTTGCACAACAAATTGTCTTGCTCCGTTGGCAAAAGTAATTGATGATAACTTTGGTATTGTAGAGGGTCTTATGACAACTGTTCATGCGACAACAGCAACACAGAAAACGGTTGATGGCCCTTCAAAAAAAGACTGGAGAGGCGGAAGAGGTGCTGCATTTAACATTATTCCCTCGTCAACAGGCGCCGCTAAGGCGGTAGGTAAGGTAATACCCAAATTAAACGGAAAACTTACCGGAATGGCATTTCGTGTTCCCACAGCAGATGTTTCTGTTGTTGACCTTACAGTACGTCTTGAAAAACCTGCCACTTACGAAGAAATTAAAAATGCTGTTAAAAAAGCGGCGGATGGCGAACTCAAAGGTATTCTTGGTTATACAGAGGATGCCGTTGTATCAAGTGATTTTGTCCATGATTCCAGAACATCTATTTTTGATGCCGGCGCAGGCATTTCGCTAAATGATAATTTTGTTAAATTAATAGCATGGTATGATAATGAATGGGGTTATTCCAATAAAGTAATTGACCTTGCAAATTATGTTGCATCGGTTGATTCAAAATAATACTAATTCCCGATTGAGGGTTTGAATAATTGGGGATGCCGTTTCCCGACATATAATTTTTTTATAATTTAATACACCCAGCTATTCAATACCCTCTCATAAGGGGGATAGTATAATATCGTTTTTGCTCGGAGGGCTTATGAGAAAAACAAAAGTAATTACACTTGCAGCTTTGTTTATTGCTTTAATAATTATTATTAAAACCTATGCCACGTTTTTTCTTTTTGGCACAACAAAGTTTGGATTAACCTTTATACCTGAGGCAATAGGTTCTGCTGTCCTTGGCCCCATTATTGGTAGTATTATCGGGGGGCTGGCGGATATTTTAGGGTTCATGATAAAACAAGACGGCAGTTATTTTTACGGTTTTACAGTCAGTGCAATAATTAAAGGCGCGTTATATGGCTTGTTGCTACATAAAAAGCAAAAAAGCTTGTTAAATATTACTTTTGCGGTTTTGTCTTGTATAATTTTATTGATTTATTACTTAATTCGCTTTGGATTAATATGTTATACGGGACGAAAATTTCTGTTGTATTATTATCAAAAATTGCAACTCTGCCTATTTATGCCGTTATTCAAATCGGCATTTTGTATATTTTATTTAAACATTTAAACAAAGCCATAGCAAAAATTTCGGAATAGTTTTGCCCCGCCTCTACTATAGTATATATAGGATAATGTATATGGTGGTGGTTAAAAATTAATACATTTCAAGATTTAAGAAATAAAGAAGTAATCGATTTGAGTGACGGTAAGCGTTTAGGCTTTGTCTGTGATGTAGAAGTTGATATTGGCAACGGACGTATTGTCGCCATTGTAGTGCCGGGGAAAAAGGGTTTTGCCGGGGTTTTCGGCAAAACGGAGGATTATATTATACCGTGGCGCAATATTTGTAAAATAGGTAATGATATTATTATTGTGAATAATCAGCCCCAAATTAATTCTAATGGCAAATAGTATCAATTGATTATTGGTGTTTAGGAGGGTATTTGTTTGAAATGTATTTTCTGCGGACATATGGAAAGCAAAGTCATTGACACCCGTTGCTCCGAAGACAACACATATATCAGGCGCAGACGAGAATGTCTTAACTGCTCTCAGCGCTTTACCAGTTATGAAAGGGTCGAAATTATACCACAGATGGTTGTTAAAAAGGATGGTACAAGACAACCGTTTAATCGTGATAAGCTGTTAAACGGTCTTTTGCGTGCTTGCGAAAAACGTCCGGTTTCGTTAGAACAGCTTGAAATGATTATCGATGATGTTGAAAATTTAATAAGAAATACTCCCAAGCATGAAATACCAACAAACAAAATAGGGGAGTTTGTAACAGAACAGTTAAGGAAAATCGATGAAGTATCATATGTTAGGTTTTCATCTGTCTATAAGCAATTCAAAGATGTCAATTCCTTTATGGAGGAATTAAACGAACTGATTAATAAAAAGAAACTATAATACTAATTCGCGTTAGAAAAATTTCATTAATTGCGAATTAGTAAATACTATTTTCCTT
>JAAZFB010000307.1 GCA_012511915.1 Clostridiaceae bacterium | reverse complement strand
GGAGAGTACAGGAAAATGGCTGATTTTTATCAACACACATACAACCCTGACGTGCTCTCTTGCCTTGCCAATTTGAGTAGTGACGAGGTATTCACGCCACCGGACATCGTCAACCGGATGTTGGATCTATTGCCACAGGAGCTTTTCCGCTCATCGGATACCACATTTCTCGATCCTGCAAGTAAAAGTGGAGTGTTTCTGCGTGAGATCGCAAAGCGTTTGCTTGTTGGGTTGGAACAAGCAATACCCGATTTGCAACAGCGGATTGATCATATTTATCAAAACCAGTTATTTGGCATAGCTATTACGGAAATGACTTCGCTACTTTCGAGGCGTTCACTTTATTGCAGCAAATATCCCAATAGTAAATATAGCGTATCATATTTTGAAGATGCCGAAGGGAATATAAGGTTTAAGAAAATTCAGCACACTTGGCACCAGGGGAAATGCTCATTTTGTGGTGCGAGCCAAAGCGAATATGACCGTGATGAGAGCCTTGAGTCACATGCCTACGAGCTTATCCACAGAGACCGACCGGAGGAGATTTTTAATATGAAATTTGATGTAATTATCAGTAACCCACCATATCAGATGAGCGATGGGGGTGCTTCGGCAAGTGCAAAACCAATATACCATTTATTTGTACAGCAGGCTAAAAAGCTTAATCCTCGATATATGACGATGATTATTCCATCAAGGTGGTTTAGTGGAGGAAAAGGACTCAATGATTTTAGGCAAGAAATGTTGACAGATACTCGACTGCGTGAACTCGTGGATTTTTTTGACGCTGCCGATTGTTTCCCGGGGATAGACCTCTCTGGCGGCGTTTGCTACTTTTTATGGGCTCGTGATCAACATGGGGATTGTAAAATAACAAGTCATATTAATGGTAATCAAAGTACCATGACACGATCTCTTTTAGAAAAAAATAATAATACGTTTATACGATTTAACGAAGCTGTATCGATACTTAAAAAAATTGAAAGCAAAAAAGAGAGTAGTTTTGTTAATAGAGTCAGTGCTCGTAGACCGTTTGGATTAGAAACTTCGGTGCAAGTGAAAACTTTTCAAAGCAAAGATGATATTAAAATATACGCATATCCAAAAAACGGATTTTTTCCTAGGTCAAAATTATTACGCAACGAAGAATGGGTTGGCAAATGGAAGGTGTTATGCGCTAAAGCGTATGGCGAAAGAGGAAAGTTTCCCTATATGGTAATTGGAAAACCATTTATTGCAGAACCAGATACGTGTTGTTCCGAAACATACATTATAACGAGTGTTTTTGATTCAAAGCAAGAAGCTGAAAATCTTCTGTCATATATGCAATCACTTTTCTTCAGATTTTTTGTTTTGTTAAAAAAGAACACACAACATGCTTCTAGTAAAGTTTCTGAAATCGTTCCAGTTCAAGATTTCTCCGAGCCGTGGACAGACGGGAAGCTGTACGAGAAATACGGTTTAACCGAAGAAGAAATATCGTTCATTGAAAGCATGATACGTCCGATGGAATTGGGAGGTGCCGGGGATGAGTAAGAAACCCGAAAAGAAGCTGATAATCCGTAGTAGCACCGCTGAATTCCTGATATTCGCCTACCAATCCGGTGGTGAAGGCACAGAAGTGCGTGTTCAAGACGGTACTGTGTGGCTAACGCAGAAAAGTTTAGGAATGCTTTTTGAAACCACAAAAGAAAATATCATCATGCATTTGCAGAACATTTTCAGTTCCGGCGAATTGGACGAGGCTGCAACTGCTAAGGATTTCTTAGTAGTTCACACCGAGGGTAGCAGACAGGTGAACCGTGCTCCTGAAATTTATAGTTTAGATGCTGTTATTGCGGTAGGGTATCGCGTCAATTCCAGGCAAGCGACACGCTTTCGCCGGTGGGCAACCAAAACGTGTCGAATATTGCGTAGTGCAACAATACCCCGGGAATGGAGATGCGGGTGATGCGTGAAAAACACAATAAACGCAATGTTCCGACCATTCGCTCTTCCGCTGCTGAATATCTTACGTTTATCGCTGCAAGCGGTTCAGGTGGCGTTGAGGCAGTGTATACCGATGAAAAACTGTACAACACAACACACTATAACCTCAAAGCGATTATTGCCGTTGGTTACAAGATAAATAGCGAACGTGCGGTGCAGTTTCGCAAATGGGCAACTCAGATTATTGAGGAATACGCAATTAAGGCCGTTGTTATAGACAGCGAACGCCGGGCTTATCAGAAAATAGCGGATATCTTTGAGCAGTGCAGTTATGATTATGACAAGGATGCCGGGATTTCCAGGGACTTTTCCCGGTTAGTTCAAAATAAGATGCATTATGCCGTTCATCGTCATACGTCCGCTGGAATTGGGAGGTGCGTGGGATGAATAAAGAACTGCAGTTTTTAATTTATAATACACCCGGGGAAAATCTTTCGATTAATGCGGTTGTAAAAGATGAAACTGTCTGGCTTACTCAAAAAGCAATGGCAGAGCTGTTTCAGACCAGCAAACAAAACGTCAGTCTGCACCTGAAAAACATATTCAAAGATAATGAATTAGACGAAAATTCAGTTGTCAAGGATTTCTTGACAACTGCTGGAGACGGCAAAAATTACAACACTCAATTTTACAACCTGGATGCCATCATTTCTGTCGGATACCGTGTAAATTCGCGTAAAGCTACTCTTTTTCGCATTTGGGCGACCGGTATACTGAAAGAATATATGACAAAAGGCTTTGCTATGGACGACGAACGCTTGAAGCAGGGCAAAACGGCTTTTGGGAATGATTATTTTCGTGAACTGTTGGAACGTATTCGCTCTATCCGAGCGAGCGAGCGCCGTATTTGGCAGCAAATAACTGATATTTTTGCCGCATGTAGCATTGATTATGACAGGGATTCTCCGATAACTCAAAATTTTTATGCAATGGTACAAAATAAATTCCATTATGCCATCACAGGACAAACTGCGGCTGAAATTGTACACAGCAAAGCCGACCGCAATAAAGCAAACATGGGTCTTGAAACCTATAAGAATGCACCAGGTGGACGAGTTTTGAAATCAGATGTTTCG
>JAAZFB010000306.1 GCA_012511915.1 Clostridiaceae bacterium | reverse complement strand
CTAATAGAATCAGTTTCATATTGGACGCAATCAACAAAAGAACTAAAGTCCTTGAGAGCAATATTTAATAGTCCTTTTTTTGATAAGGCCACGAAAATAGCACAAGCTCTAGATTGAGTATTAAAACGAACGACCACCCCGTTCATTTTCGGGTTAAATTCGATATCAGTAAATACAGTATATTCTATTATCGCATCAGCCAGTTCTTGATTTTGATTTAATGCTTTCGAATAAAGGTAATCATAGAATCCAGACTTTGGTTCAATCCCATAATTTTTTCCAAGCCACACAAACCTCAGCAAGCTTGCACCTTTGATTTCAGCTTGTATACGGTTAAACAGAGCATTATGTGCATACTGGTCAGCTATTTTCTTATCCAGGGTTGAGTTTACAAACCGTTTCGCGCTTTTGGAGTCAACATTGAGCAATTCTGTATACGGGCCAAAAACCTTACCTTCCCGCGAAAACTGCTTTGAAGATTGAAACCAGTTTTCGACAGGATGCTTTTCTTGTGTTTCAAGATCTGTATACATAAGATTCATGGCTGAAAGGGCAAACCCCAGTTCGTAATTGTTTGACTTTGTTGAGACCTCCACTATCCTCCCTTTGGTTTGGGGAAACATTTCTTCTATTGCCTGCGCCATTGCCAAAGAAGAGCGTTGCCGAACTTGCCATGACATTCCTTTATGCCAATCAAATTCAACTTCTTTCTCGAAGAAGACGCAGCCTTCTTTATTCTGACTTTTCGCTGCAAAAAAAGGTCTCCTTGCTCTAGCCATTTGAGGCATATCTTTACCCTCGTTCTTTCCCAAAGCCCTTCTGTGTATTTCTATCTATCCTAGCTATCCTTATTGATACCATTTCTAATAATTGCTTAGTCTCATTAAGTGTGTTGTGCATCTCAAGTAACTCGCGGAGGTTCTTATTCGCAGAGTCAAGATCACTACTAAGACGTTTATTCTCAGTGAGCACTTCCTCGACGAGGTTGCCGATAGCCTTCGATTGGTCCGAGAAAACAACCTCAGCTTTATTTATCTGGTCTATTCGGCTATCAATTTCTTTAATTGCGGTAGAAAAATCGCTACTACTGAATAAAGCAGCAGCACTTGAAAGTTCTTTGCTTGCTGCTGCTACTTGTTCCGAAACACTGGAAAGATTATTAATACCAGAAACGATATCTACGTTCTTCTTCTGATATTCTCTCGTCTCCATCTCCAGGTTTCCTAAGGTGGCTACAATACTCCTAGTCTTTTCTTCTAATGTCTTTAAATCATTGGTATCCATCAGGCTTTTCTCCTTCTATTTACATAGTTTGCGATTTCTGCCATAGTATTTACTTTCCAGCTGATCTTTGCTTGTTCTGAATTGATTTGCTCATATAATTCGGTCTCTGAAAGTGAAAGCAAATTGCTAATCTCAGGGACCAGTTCATTCCACGATTCGGCTTCGATTTGGTCAGCTTCTTTCGAGTTCAGAAGAGTAATAATATCCTCACTAATTCGTTGCCTGGATAGGCCATAATTCTGCTCGCCAAACTTCATTATTGTTTTCAGTGAATCTGCTAACTTCGAGTAATCCTCTAAACTCATGTACACGGCTGCTTTTATGTAGTGAAGACCATAGTGCTGCGGATATGCCTCCAGCAACCTATCTGTTTCACCGGCAAGATTCTCTCTTTTTATCTTTGTGTTACTCGAACGAAATATTCTATTCACCATTTCAATATCTGTTGCATTATTGATAATGTCGCTTATTCGCACAGTTTTTTTCCCTGCGTTCTTCATGCCAGTTGATAAATACGCTAATAGTCTTCTTCTAAATTCTGCATCCGCTGCTGTATCTGAGTCACATAATGACGCAGCTTTCGCAGCTTCGAGCATATTTAATATCGCGCGTCTCCGGCCTTCTTCTACAACTTTATATGTAAACTCCTTTAAGAGGGTCTCGATAACTTTGATAATAAATTCCCGGTCTTTGACAATGCTGCCAACTGCGGCCTGGAGAGTTCTTCTTGCAGCTTCTGCATACTCATCATTATCTTGATATGCTCGGATGTAATTAATGTAATTTTCAATAATTTGATTCCTGTCGAATTTTTCTGCTTCAATTATGAAGTAACCACCTCCGAAACCCTGATAGCCAATGCAGTAACT
>JAAZFB010000305.1 GCA_012511915.1 Clostridiaceae bacterium | reverse complement strand
TAAACTTCTGTTTCTTTCTTGCAGTGATGAGCCACCATATAAATGGGATAAATGTAAATAATATAATCTGCACAATACTGCTCACAATCTTGTTGACTAATAGTTCCATAATACTCCTCGTTAAAAAATTCAAATTTTTATTCTACAATCGTATGCTCAACATTTATAACTTAGCTTGATAAGAAATAAGAGCATCATATTCATCAGCATATGTTTCAGGCATTATTGCATTGTCATTTGCTTTATAAAACGGCTGTACTGATTATAGCATGACAACTCTCATTTTTCGATGTTTGATTTAGCAAGGATAAAGGAGCGGAGATAACTAACACCGAGGAGATCAGTATTACATAACGGTCTCCATTTTAGAAAAAGCCTAAATATCCGTTTCTATTTTAGGTAACGACTTTAAGAAAAGGATTGAGCTTACCAAGACAAATAGCATGGTACATAGCATAGCCCAATGAACCGCAATCCTTTCAAGGATCAACCCATAAATCAATGCTCCCAATGGCATCCCCCCTTTGGTAATCATGCCGACGATGGAAAACACGCGGGACATATATTCATTCGGTGTGGCAGTTTGGATATAGGTCTGCACCGGAATGTGGATCAGCATGAGCACAGCACTCAACAGACACAAAGCAGTTGCAAGTGATACAAAGAAAACCGCTGTGTCGTTCCCCAAAAGCTGTATACTGAATGGAGATGATAGTGTAGTAAAGAGTCCCAAAATTCCCACCATCAGACCACAGCCTATGGATAGTGATTTTTTAAGCTGTACGCTCTTGCCAAACAATGCACCGACAATAACGCTGCCCAATAACGCCCCCATGATGATGACAATTTGGAGATAACCGTATTGTATATCAGAATAACTCAGACTTCCCCGAAAGAACACAGGCATAACTACATTGAAAATTGGCTGGATAAAAGCATAGGTAATCAAAAAGTAGGCACACAGCCTTCCAATGATTTTGTTATGCAGGATAAACCGAATGCCAGCCATCAAATCCGATAATAAACTGGTGGCTTTTTCATTTTTCTCCCGTTCTACGTGCCGGTATGAAATGAACATTTCACTGCTCGCGGACAGAAAAAACGATGTGCCGTTCAAGAGAAACAACACGGTTACGCCAACGTTTACATACAGCATGGAACCAATCGCAGAACCAAGCAAAACAGATATTGTTCGAAGTGCTGAAATGCCGGAGTTTACCTTTGTCAGTTGTGATCGCTCTACGAACTGAGGCACCATCCCTTTTGTCGAAGGATCAAAGAGTCCGTTCAGGGTGGCCATCAGTATTTGTGCTATCAACAATATAGGTAAATTTAGCAAATGGAGATATGAGCAAAGGAACAGTAGCAGCACAACGCCCGCACTGGCAAAGTCCGCCCCCACCATAATGGTCTTTCTGTTCCATCTATCCCCTAGCACCCCGGCGAATGGGTAAACTAAAACAGTAGCCAGGGACAGGAAGGAATAAAATCCAACCGTTGCCGCGGAGCCGCCCATATCAATGATAAACAGTGGCATCACAATCATTTGTATGCTTGCGCCAATGTCGGACACACCACGGCCAAGCAAAAGCAATATAAGATTTTTATTGAGCTTTTTCTCTGAATTATCCATAAATCATCTAATGGTCAGCTAAAATTTCGATATAGCCCTCTGTCCCGTTGAGCCGTATTCTTTGACCGTCTTTGATTTCCTTTGTGGCGTTCACCACACCAACCACAGCGGGCATACCATATTCTCGGGTAATGACAGCACCGTGGGACATCATACCCCCAACCTCCGTGACAAGGCCCGCCAACGACACGAATATCGGCGTCCAGCTTGGATCAGTAAAAACAGTTACGAGAATATCCCCTTTTTCTAAGTGGGCGTCAGCAAGGCTTTCCACCACCCGCGCCCGGCCTTCCACAATACCGCTTGACACAGCAAGTCCTGCAAGCGCACCGCTTGGAATATTGGCGGAGTAAGAGATGAGGGGAACTTCTCCATCGGAAAAGATAATACGTGGCGGCGTGAGTGTCTCATATGTTTGATATGCTTTTCTGCGCTGGTCAATCACGCCAGCATCCGCTTTGCCGCTTTTTATGACGTCCATCAATTCTTCCAGAGACAGATAATAGGCGTCGCTAGCCTTACTAATCGCACCATGCTCAACCAAGCGATGAACCTCGCCCATGATGGCCTGTTTATATACGTCATAGTGGCACATCCAAAAATACTAGGTATATTCACGCACACCCACAAATTTGCGGTACATCTCAATTTGGCCACGTAATTTTTCGGCCTTGCGGCGTTCGTGTTTGGTTTCCATTTTCATGACAAGCTCTGCCGCAAGCTGCTCGGCTTCGTTTTTTCCTTGTAAAAATGCAACCTTTGCGT
>JAAZFB010000031.1 GCA_012511915.1 Clostridiaceae bacterium | reverse complement strand
GGAAAACCTTCTTTAGTAATCATTAAAGCCACCAGTATCTGTGGTTGCTGAGACTTATTGTCCTTGGAGAACCCATTCTTTCGCAACTCGTCCTCCTCGAAGGTCTCGAAGTAAAGTGTCGTAACATTATTCCGAATTCGGAATAATGTTACTTATTCCAATTTTTTTATTATTCCGAATGATTCCTTCAATTCACTGTATTTCAATATAGTTGCAAAGTAAATATCGGAGTAATAATCATATCTTTAGTCGTCAAATTTAAAGATATGAATTATGGATTTAATCAAATTTAAAGAGCGATATCCAATATTTATTAGTCGCATGAAAGAGTTGGGATATCATGGAGGATACATTGAGAAGTACGAGAGGATGGTTCGTTTAATTCTATGCGAGGGAGGAGAAGAATCAATCAGTACTTATGAGCAATTTTACCAGCATATGGTAAATAACCACAAATACAGCGAATGTACATGTTATGAGTATCGGAATCAAATAGGTCGCTTAAAGGTGTTTGTAGAAGATGGCGTTTTCTTGGGAGATACCGGAAAATGGTCTGGTTTTCTGCAATATAAATCATATAACCATTTATCATTAGACTTCAAATGTCTTATAGATAGTTATATTGATATTGAGCGAAAGCGAGGAAAACGTAGCGAATCTTCGATAGCATATATTATAAGCCATACCTCATCTTTTTTTTATTGTATACAACAATCGGGAGTTATAACGTTAGCGGGCATAAAAAATGTACAAACAGTTCTTCAGGCTTTTGAAAAAGGTCAAAAAAGGCACGGCAGCTATAATGTTCCGAAATCAATATCTACCGTACTACAAACATGCATGCACCTGTATCCCAATGGTGAGTGCCGTCGAATTTGGGGTATGATACCTGAGTTTCCAAGGCGAACCCGGTTATATGATAATTTACAACCTGATGAGAATGAAAAAGTTGCTCACGCATTGGATGAAGACGGGAGCAATTTGACATACCGCAGTAAGGCTATCGGCAAATTGGCTTATTATACAGGGATGAGGCGTATTGATATAGCCAATCTTCGTTTTGAAAACATTAATCTTGAAAAGGATGAAATAAGACTCATACAGCAGAAGACCGGATTAGAGGTTTGCATACCGTTAAGGTCTGTTGTAGGGAATGCCATATATGATTACATTGTTAATGAACGTCCAAAATGCGATTCCGATTACATATTCATAAGAGCTTACAGCCCATTTATAAAACTGTCATCGGCGGGTGTGTCAAATGACTTGGCAAGTATATTTAAGCAAGCCGGCATACGGCAACAAAAAGGACGTAAAAAAGGAGTTCATCTTTTCAGGCATGCTTTTGCCTCAGATTTAATTGCTAAAGATACTCCCATTAATGTTGTGAGCAAACTTTTGGGACATTCTTCAATATCGTCACTCAATCCGTATCTTGATGCAGACACAGAACATTTAAGAGAGTGTGCATTAAGTATTGCTCGGTTTACAAAAATTAGCAACGCGTTTATGGAACCTTTTTACGGTTCTAATAAAGCAATTATACAGCAATTTGTTGACCACTGTATAAAACATGGCATCTGGTGCAGTGATTACAACAGAGCATTACGCTCTTTTGATAATTATTGCGTTACATTTTATCCTGATGCTTCTTCACTTTCTCAGGATATACTCAATCAATGGTGCAAACCGTTTGCTGATGAAAGTCGTAAAGCCTACTTAAAAAGAACCAGCGTCATCAGTAACTTTGTATCTTATCTGTCTTCCACTTATGCCACTATCGTTGTGATGCCGAAATCTGATAATGTAGAGAAGTGTAAAAGATCATCGTTAATGAAAATATTTACGAGTACAGGAGCAGAGTTGTTTAAACAATTTGTCTGTCACCGCAAAACCTCTGGTTGTTGGTCTGACGTTTATGAAATAAATCTACGTTCATTTGATTTGCATTGTTCAACACTATATCCGGAAGCAACAGCTCTTACACAAGAGATGGTTGATACCTGGTGTTCAAAGCGCCAATCAGAGAACCAATATTCTCGGGGCAAACGTATTGCTGTAGTCAATTCATTTTTAAAGTACGCTTACAATAGAGGACTTCTCAACCTTGAGTGGAATAGCATCCCAACAAGTGGGCCGGGTAATAAGGTTATAAAAGAGCCTCATGTTTTTACCGATATTGAACTTCAGAACTTCTTTTTTGCGTGCGATAATATACAAATCAGCCATAACGGCTTAATACAATCGTTGATGAAACTCACAATACCAGTCTTCTTCAGGTTACTTTTCTCAAGCGGGATGAGGACCAATGAAGTTCGAAATTTAAATGTAGAAGATGTTGATTTAAAGCATGGTGTAATAAATATACATTATACTAAAGGATACATAGAGCATCGCGTAGCTCTCCATACTACAATGAAAGAACGGCTTGTAGAATATAATACTGCCATAAATAAATTGATGCCTGACAGAAAATGTTTTTTCCCAAATTACTGCGATAAGTATTATTCACTTACATGGATGGAATATAATTTTGAAAAATTATGGTACAAGTATAATCACTCCCGGACAACAGTATATCATCTGAGACATCATTATGCCACAACCAATATTAATAGCTGGCCTTCTCATACGGATAAGTTCAATCGTAACCTGCTTTATCTGATCAAAAGTATGGGACATTCTACCGTAGAAACAACGATGTATTATTATAATTTTACTCCTAAGCTTGCTGAAATATTAAAAAAGAAAAAGAAAAAAACTTTTAATGAGATTATACCAAACCGCAAACAATACTTTATTGACTATGAATAATAAGAAAAGAACAAGAAGCCTGATTAATCATATAAACAATTGGCTTAATGTATACTTACCTCAAACTCGTGGATATAGCAGCAAAACAATAGAGTCATATGAAACTGGTCTTTCACTTTTCCTTGATTTTTTGGAATCGGAAAAGCTTATCAGGATTAATGAATTCGATGAAACATGTTTTAAACGTGATGTAATAGAAGATTGGTTGACATGGTTGTCAAACAAAAGGAACAACACTAAAAGAACAAGGGATCAGCGACTTGCCATAATCAGATCCATGCTTGGATACCTGAAATCAAAAGATCGCAATTTAGCCGTCAAATACCTTGATGTTTGTGAAATCAGAAGTATGTCGCATGGATGCGGCAAAAAAGTTGAAGGGATTGACAAGAAAACAATGAAAGCCTTGTTTGCAGCTATTGACTGTACAACACGTACAGGAAAACGCGATTATGCATTGTTTACCTTTATGTATGATACGGGATGCCGCATAGGTGAAGAACTGAGTATCAAAATAAAAGATCTGTATCTAGATGTCGCAAACCCATATGTGATAGTTCGTGGAAAAGGAGATAAAAAACGGCCTTTGAT
>JAAZFB010000304.1 GCA_012511915.1 Clostridiaceae bacterium | reverse complement strand
GATAGACTGTGAGTTTTCAGTTTCTATCGAAATAATACTTAACTCAGCGGATGTAACATTTATCGGTTGCGTAAATCTATATTCCCCGATGTTATTCTCCATGGATTTTTCTAACAAATTATTGTTAGCATTAACTATTGCCTTTATGGAGCGGGTATCTTCATTGGGGTCATTATAAAGCATGCTTAAAATTACTTTGTCGCCATCAGCTAACTGCTCAATTTTTCTTGAACCCAAATATCTGTTGTTTACAAAAAATGTAACTTCAGTTGATTTTGGTATAGGAGCATCTCCTATGTTCCCAACTTCTGCAAATATTATCATACTTTGTCCCGGTGCTAAAGTACCCGTTGTGATATTCGTCTCAATCTTTCCGACATCTAAATCCGGATATCTTACTCCAATGTTAGATATATTTGTGCTGAAAATGTTGTTGTCTTCATTAAGTTCAACAACTGCGGAAATAGGCAAGTCTGCCATAACCTTAAACACATAATCGCCTGAATATTTTGGTTTGAATACAGCATTCAGATTATAAGTTTGATTTGCTGTTAGGTTTCCAATCAGCTCAGATGCAATAAGTTCATCGTTTGCATATACAAGTACTCTAAACTTACCGGTATCAACCAAACCAATATTTTTAATATCAGCACTGATTGTTACATTCTGTTCGAGATCAATAATAGCATCATTACCAATACCAACTAACATGTTCCCTACACTTATATCGGCAAAGTCAGTTTGTGTTCCGTTAATAACTTTATCAAAACGGTTATTATCAAAATCCGCTTCTTCGATGCTTTTACCTATATCATTAGCAATCACTGTTATTTTTTGAGCACCACTTGTTGCCGAAAATGTAAAGTTAACATTTTTAGTATCGTTTACATTTATTACAGGATCAACCACCGCAAACCCCTGATACTTATCATTAATATAAAATCCTGCGAAAAATTGTTGGCTTACAGGCTGAAGTCCACCTTCAAGACCACTCAAAGTACCATTTCTGATTATGGCTGTCGCTGTAACCATTTCACCCTCATTTGGATTTGCCGGTGAAAAAATTATATCTTCAATAAATAAATCAGGTCTGTTTTCCAATACTGTAATTTGCATTATTGCATATTCGTTTTCAGGGAATACCGTCGAAGGAACAACCTCTCCATTTACTATTTGAGGAGGATATACAGAAGATAGGTTATTGTCTGTTATAAACAGTTTAACCTTATATGTTCCGGATTCTGTATATGTGTGAGTAGGTGTCGGACCTACACCGCTTTCGCCGTCACCGAAGTCCCATACAAATGCACTTATATAACCATCCTTATCATATGAGCGTGTTCCGTCAAACGTCACGGGTTTGTTCACGACCGCATCTACAATATCAACACCTGCATTAGAGATAGGCAATGAATTAATTATTGCCTCAGCAGAAACTTCTCTGCCTTGATCCTTTAATTCAGCTCTTAATTCATACCTTCCTCCTGTATTAGGTACCCATGAATTGCAATAAACGTATTTCTGAATATATGGTTGAAGACCAGTAAAGCTTACTTCTTCTATGAGCTGTTCTTCGTTGGTTTTTAAATTCTTAGCATAAAATACTATTGTACCCTGCTCAGTATCCTTGGTTTTGTTATCCAACAAAACTCTAACCTTAATATCATTATCGCCTTCATCAGGATAAATTCCCGTATCATAGAATACCTCCTGCTTAATATACATACCTGCGTCAAGAATACCGGCAGTTACAGCTCGAGGGTCATCTTCTTCTGTTAACTTATAAACGAATCTTGAATATTCAACCTGTTTTAGTATTACACCTGTGCCAAATTCAATCTCGTAGAAACTATCAACAAAGCTTCTTTCATTACCACTATATATAACAGGAATTCTATCAACAATATATATATTACCGTAATCTATCCAATAATTGTTGGGGGTCAGTGTTATAATCTCTTCAACCGAACCACCTTCTATTGTTCTCTTTACAACAGTAATATTTGTACTCCCTTGCGGTTGGGGTATCATAATTATCTGATGCATTGCTTGATTATATGCCAATGCAGCATCAGGTTTCGCAGCCCTAACCTTCATATTTGTGCCATTATATGCGCTGATTGTTTCGATTTCACTTGGCATATATAGCGGGATCTTAAGTCCTGTTGTTAAGTTCAACAGATAATCCGGGAAACCTGTTATTCCCTCATTTACAACGGCCATTGACCCATCGGATTCTCCTTCGGAAACCAGCAGATTATCCTTGCCGATAATGCTTGTAGCAACTGCTGTTATCAATGGGTTCAATTGTACACCTTTATAATCCTTATGAGTCAATGTTGCTTTAAAGTCTCTAAATTCTCCCTCATATGGTTTCGCATCCTCATTTTCTATCGGCATATTCCAACGTACAAGCCAATATCCGCTGACAGTTGTAGGAATCCATTCTTGTTTTTCATAATCAAATTTTGCAGGCTCAATATCCCCAAACTCCAACTTGAATGAGTTGTTTGTTGTACTTCCGAAAGATGATGTCAGTATCTCAAAATCAGTTAACAAACCTGCCTGATTCGAAGTTATTTCTAACTTGCCTGAATCAATTGCAAGATTTTTTGCAGCACCATAACCACTGTTTTCAACCGTAACACCCAATCTGAAAGGTGTATTGGATAGTATCTTATGGGGCACATAATAGTTAAGCTTCAGCTTTGGCTGTGGCATTATTGTAATATCAACCGCTTCTGTTGATGTCTGAACAAGTCGTCCGTTAACGTAATACGAAATCAAAGCTTTTGCATAATATACCTTACCTTCAGGTGTTGTTCCCCCTAAGGAGTCTCCGGGTATAATCTGCCATGTTGCAGTCATCGCTTGACCTGCCCCAACATTACTGTTACCCTCAACATCGGATATCCCGACCAAGCCGGTAGGTATAACAAAGTTTTTGTTTGTTACATCATTTCCATCCTCATCGGTAACCGTTACATCCACTCTAAGATTCTGCAATGAATATTCAGGATAACCGTTAGTTATTTTTAAAGTTGCATCAAATGCTTGTCTTTCAAGTGTTGCCTTTTGGCTGAGGGTAAGCTGAATTACCTCATATACAGATTTTCCATCCTCTTTTAGAAGGTCGGAAGCACCGGTTGAATCAGGCACAATGTAGCTAATCTCTTGCATCTGTCCTTCAGGTAGTTTCAGAGTTTCCTCAAGCACTGTTTGCGGTGCATTCGGCAACCTTACTTCAAGCTTAACATCTTTTTCACTCGGGTTGTACAATGGTAAAACACCCGTTACAACCGGTGCAGGGTCAATTGGCAATCCCGTATCGCTGTCAAAGCTTACATATGTACCTTCAACCTTAATGAAGTTCCTCTGGGTAGCAGACCCCGCATTGCCATACAATAAGTTATATACACCGGGTTGAACTTGGATTCTAACCCTCTTGCTCCCATGTGCAGGTATTTCTCCTATATAACCTCCACCGACTATGCTGATTCCCATATCCGTTTTGTTTTCTCTAACAACAGAAGCAACAACATCGGTAATTGCAATAAGACCTGTATTTACAATATTTGCTTCTAAAATTATTGACTCGTCAACATTCTTAGGTACGTTTATCCAAGGAGGATTAAATCCAAACTCAGGCTTTGGAATGTGCGCCCCGAAAGTAAGTTCTAACTTAATTTCATATTCGTCTTCTATTGTTGTTGGTACAACAGTCCATTCTATCTGAACAGGTAAATTCTTAAGCTTAACCTCCATAAACGGTGCTCCGGTTGAAGGCATTATAATACATTCGCCAATAAATTTTTCTCTACCCTGTGCCATAACCACCAGATTATATTCACCTAAAGGTTTATCATAAAACTGTGCCGTACCGTTTGCATCTGTTTTTGTAGCATAGTTCGGATAATAAGTTGTTTCCCTACCCTCTACACTGCTTGTATAAGGTTCCTTACTTATAATCGTTATTTCCGCTCCGTTAACAATACTACCTATATCATCCGTTACCCTAAATGATATACCGCCTGTTTTTGCAGCTGTTACTTCAACAACCATTGCAACGTTGGCAAAAAACTTGCCTGTTGCATCTGAAACAGTTATTCTATCCTGATATTGTCCTAATGCAATGTTCTCATTTGGTGCAATCTCTATCTCAAACAGTGTACTTTCATTTGGATATAGTCTGGTTTTTGTAAGCTGTTTGACATTTATCCACGGTATAGATTGAGGTGGTGTAACCTTGATGCCTTCTAAGTATCCTCTACCTTCATTTGTCAATGTGATAACTCTTAATGTGCTGTCACCCGGATTAATTCCAACCTGCACAGTTTTCGGATCTGTAACAGGTATCGGAGTTGCCGGTCTTAGGTTAAGTCTTATCTTAGTAGTACATGTTGCCCCTTGTGCCGAGGTAAATATCACTTCATATTCCGCAGTATCAGCGCAATCCAGCGGTGCACTTACGTTCATAATGACACTTGTCTGGGCACCGGGAGATAGTGTTCTTGCAAGACTTGACATATCAAGAGTTGCGGAAACCTTACTGTTAGGCGTTTTATTAATCAAACTTGCACTTACTGCCGTCAAAGGTTCCCCGCTGTCATTAACAGGTGATGCATGCTTAAGCGTTATAGCTTTCGAAAATTGTGAATTCTTTGTAGCTGTAAGTGATAGGCTCGTCGGTGTGGAAACCATACCCCACACTTTGAAATTGGTTGTTATTCCCTGTCCAAACAAACGCTTGTATCCAAAGGCAACAATGTTCCAGTCTCCCGCTTCACCGGTTATCGGTTGAAAACTATATTCAAAATTACCGTTATTATCAGTCTTAACAAACTTGATTAATTCAGCTGACCAAGTCATTAGGATTTCATTTCCCTTTTCATCCCTTCCTAATCTTGGTTCACGAAGCGCAGGATTAAGCTGAAAATCTAATACCACCTGTTCATTGGCAATAGGAGTACCGTCAGCTAAAACGAATCTTCCGCTTACATAAACATATTCACCCATTTGATACTCTTGTTTGTTTGTTTCAATTGTAATAATCCCCTGCTGCATAATCTTAATATTACATATGCTGCTGATAGTATCAATTCCGGCATTACCTATAATCTCAAGCTGATAAGTTCCCGTTGTTAATTCTGCAGTTATAGGAAGATTATATGTAAATTCACGTGTTATACTGGAAAAGCCTAAATCACCGTTGGATATTAATATATCTCCTCTTTTTAATTCATATCTTACTTGTGCACCCTCGTTTGGCGACAAAAGAAAACCTTTATTTCCTGAATGCATTAATTTTGCACTTAAAGGAATGAAGTTGTCATCAGTGGTATATAATACTGCAAGAGCATCTTCATCCTGCTCTTTTTCGTTAGGGCTTGATTCCATGGTAAGTGCTTGTAAAACTTCTACTGTTGTCTGCCACTGTCTTCTGATTCCTTCCTGCAACGGTTCGAGGTTCAGTTCATTAAAACTGTCAACAACTATTCTTACTGTTCTTGCCCCGCCATTATCAGGTGTCCATGTTATTGCAACAGGCACAGTACTGTAACCTCTAATACCATCTATCGCTGCTCCCCCGACAGCCTTTCCATCAACATACAGTCCTACATTGAAGCGTTTGAATGCTGTAGCCACACTTTGGTTATTTACACTTACTATAAATGTAACAGGCTTATTATACTCTATTTTTATCGGTGAATAATTAACATTACTGATATGCAAATTAGGATACAGTAATGACAGCTTCGGTAATGCAACTGTCTTTTCAACCATGCTACCGGGTGATATTACTGCCTTTTTTGCATCTACGACAACAGTAAATTTATGGTCACCGGGTATTACAGTCCATTTTGCAAAGATACTCTTTACTTCACCTGCCGATAGACTATCAATATTTATTGTATTAAATACTTTCCCATCCATTGCTACATTTACTGCAAAACTTTTTGTTATATTAATAGAACTATTATTAACTATTTTAGCTTCAAACGATAATGAGGTGCCTTCTGCCAAAGTTGTTTCAGAAGGTTTCCAAGTGATATCCCCAACCGAAACTTCAGGATATGTTACTTTGAATTCCGGAGTAACAACAGATAATGAGTTGTTCTCAATATTCAACTCTATTAATACTGGATTTAAATCATCAAGCTTAACTTCAACCTTGTGTTTCCCAATCCTTGGCATAACATTGAAGTTCATAGTAGTTTCTGCACCCACAGCTAAAACGGGTATAAATTGTTTTGCTGTATATTCATCATCAATATATAATGAAGCGTAGAAATTATTAGCTTCTTTATCGCCAATATTTTTTATTACAGTACGGTATACAAACGGAGATTGGGTATCAAACATGTCGCCTTCAGGCATCCATGTAACACTATTAACCATAACATCAGTAAAAGTAATCTGGGTATTGCTAAGCACCGCACTTCTGCTGTTATTCCCCTTATCAGTTTCTTTTAATGTATCTAAGATATCATTTGCCACAACCTTAACGACATGGACGCCTGCTGTTGCGACATAATTAAAGGTTATTTCTCTTTTTTCTCCAACACCTAAGCTAATACCTCTGTCATCAATATCTATTTTCGTATATCCCATATATTGATTGTCAATATAGAACCCTGTTAAAAATCCTAATGTGGCATCACCATATCCTTTATTTCCTATTGTTGCGGTAATTGTAACCACATCATTTTCAACCGGCTCTTGCGGTGTCCAGGTAATTTTCTCTACAAACATATCTGCACGGTTATCGATAACATCAATAGCTGTTGTAGCTGTAGTTTGGGCACCAAACTCATCAACAACGGTTAGCTTAATTGTATATCGTCCGGGCAATTGATAATTAGTTGTTGCTTTTGCACCCTCTGATGTTTTACCGTTGCCGAACTCCCAGAAATAACGTACGATTCTTCCGTCAGCATCATACGACATGCCCGACATTGCAGCATTAAATGTTAACATTTCGCCGGAATTGTACTCCTCAACTTCGGGAAGTCCTATACAGCCACCGGCGGTATATTGGTTTTCATTCCTTCCTTCACAAAGCCATTGTTTTCAGTGCTTATATCAACCGTTCCCGCAAGTGTATCAACAACTGCTTTTATTATTACGTTACTACCCACTTCTATGTTTGGTGTCCAATCTATCCCTGCTTCTCCGCTTGTATTAGCAGATAATTCAATATTTGTACTTGCTATTTCAACATAATTACCGTTATCATAGAGATAAAACGTAACAATTCCCTGTGCTTTTGCATAACCGAAATTAGTTAAGGTTGCTTTTATACGGTTACTTCTTCCAAGTATTATAGTTGGTTTCTCGGAATTAATATCAAGTACGCTTAAATCGCTTTCAGCAGTAGGAACAGCAGATTCTCTCAATGAAGGGATACTCTCATTTTCTGCCGAATCAACTGTTATTACATGATAATAATACGCTACATTATTATCTACATCGGTATCTGTATAGCTATTGCTTCTAACCGTTTCAATTTTTGTATATTCCGAAAACTCTGCATTTTCATCGGTACTTCGATAAATGTCATAGTGTAATACATCCGCACCGGCTTCCCATACAAGGGTAAGGGTCTTTCCTGTTTTAGGATTGTCTACCATAAAATTATTTGCGGGTTCAGGAGGATTTGTATCTTTAAAATATTTCTTTACAATTTCAACCGGTTGTTCGCTCATATTGCGAACCACTGCTTTAATTGCATACAAACCTTCACTTAAAGCTTCTGTATTATAGTTATAAGTTGCAACAAATAAATCTGTGCCGAAAATATCCATTGTTGTAGTATTAACATTGACTAAAGGAACATCTATAATCGTTGCAAACTGAGTATAGACAGCATCTGCCGGGATTTCCCCTAATGAGCCGTCTGAAATTCTTGAATAATACAGACGAACATCGGATACCTTAACCTCATCTTTTATTTGAACCTCTATATTGAGATTTTTATTAAACCTCTTACCTTGTGCCGGCGTCATATTAATGATGACAGGTTTCGTCGTTTGAGGTAAGGAGTTAATAATTATTCCAGATGGTAACGGTGATAATTCATAATAGTCTTGTGTAAAAGGTCCCCTATTGCCTAAATCATTTTCTATCGCCACTTGATAGTAGTATCTATCCTGCGGGTTTGCATTCCTCTCAATATATATATTTGAAGTTGTGTATTCTTCAACTACTGCATATTCGCCATCATTAATTTTTCTCTTGATAACATAATTCCTAAAATCACTGCTTGTTACCGGCTTCCAGCTTACTAAGAATCCCCATTGAGTTGCATCAACCCTCAGACCATCAGGTGCAACAGGCGGATTATTGGCAATTTTTACGGTTTCCTGTCTGCTGCTATAGTTTCCTGAACTATCAAATGCACTCACTCTCACTAAATAATAACCGTCCGGGTAAACCGGTTCACCCATAAGGACCTGTCGAGTATCCCATTTGTATGTAACCATGCTTGAGTTTGTAACACCAATCTCATCAAGTAATGTCCATTCCTGGCTTGGATCGGGTTGAAGTTTCCCTGTATTAGGGTCTTCATATAATCTCTGGTATGAAAACTCATATTTGAAAACATCGACATTATCAACAGCATCAACTATTATATCTGCCTCTGTTCTTATTGCAGCGCCTTCCTTCGGCTCAATACTTATAATAATTGGAGGTGTAGCAGCACTTCCGGGCTGACAAATCACAACATTAGACGGCTCGCTCTCGTTCCCAAGCATATCTACTGAAGTCACATAATATGCATATTGTATATTGGCATCATCCACATAAACGCTTGAAACGGTATCTGCAATTTTAGTAAAAGATGCAATATCATCAGGGCTTGTCCCCTTATATATGTTATACTTTGAAAAGTCCTCCGCTATAGCAGGCATACTCCATCTTAATTCAACCTTGAGTTCGCTCCCGTTCGCTTCCAGCATCGGTTTTTCAGGTGATACATTATCGACTGTATAACTGACGCTCGATTCAAAAGTATTACCGGCTCCATCAAATGCAACAGCTTTAAAAGTCAGTGTTCCACTTTTCTTCGCTATAGATGTATCAAATGTAATACTACCGGTATTTGTTCTTCCTACCCCAATATAATTACCGTTTCCATCCTCAACAAATATATCAATATATGCAACCCCAACATTGTCATTTGCTAAGACACCTAAAGTAACTACTTTGCTTATTTTTGTTCCTGCCATTGGCAAAAAGCCGTTTATTACAGGGTTAGTCGTATCTGCAAGCGGTGTTATATATGTATCCATCTCAATACTTGAACTTTCTCTTCCGTATGAATCAACTGCAGTAATCTTATACATATAACTATTCCCGAATGATACTGCAGTGTCTAAATATTGAGTCAGGTTAGTTGAACTGATAAGTGTATATTCACCCGTATCCATCTTTCTGTATATCTTATATAATGAATTCTCATTAACTGTATCTGCCGGTTTTGTCCATGTAAGATTAATTCTCATCTGTCCGGCGCTTGCATTAATACTTGCAGGCGCAGCAGGAAGTTCATTACTTATATACATTGTTATCTGCTTTGGAGTAGATACATTGTTAGCCCCGTCAAACACCTCTGCAACTATAGTGTAAGTTCCAACTGCAAGCATAGATGTATCAAATTCATATGTAACAGATGCCTGGAGTTTATTATCCGCAAACGGTATAGTTGTTATTTCTGTATATTCACTGTCTGTATTATTCTTAAACTTAAATCTTATATCTTTTAGTCGAACATCATCTGATGCAGATGCTATAAGTTTAAGAATATCTCCGCTTCTATTGCTTGAAAACATTACAACCTCAGGCACTATCATGTCCGCTACAGCAATAGCAATGGCTTCAATGCTATATTCACCTACCGTACCGTATTTATCCACACCCGCAACACAATATGTATAGGTCTTGTTCTTTTCAACACTCAAATCGGTATATTGTCTTGAGTATATTTTTTCCACTAAAAGCAGCATCTGACCGTCGTCAATCTTTCTATAGATGTTATAATACGAAGCGCCCGATAGGCTGTCCCAAGTCAACGTAACCTTCATTACATCAGGCTGTGCAGATACATTCCCAACGGGTGAAAGCTTTTGTGTAACAGTATCAATATTTGCAGAAACCTCAACATTACTGTAACTGGCGGCTAATTTTATTATGTGCTGACCTTCTGTAGTATTTTTTACATAACTCCAGTTATAATCAAAAACACCGTTATTATCAGTATAACCGGTTATTATTTGCCCATCATCTATATACCCTGTAACGTATTCATTAGGTCTAAGACCCTCAGCGTGGAAATTAAGCACGGAACCGGGCTTTACTTCAGTATTAGGTGTTACCGTAAAGGTTGCTGAATAAGTTGCGGCAATTGCCGAAACTGCATTTGAAAATCCACTTATATTATACAAATCATCATAAGAATTTACCTTGTAAAAATATTCTTGCCCGCTTGTAACATCATAGTCTACATAACTCATCTTTTCATTAGATGTAATCGGGCTTATATATCTGTATAGCGTATAATCATTTTCACCCAATGTCTTTCTGTAAAGATAATATCTTGAAATATCAATATCTAAAACCTTATCCCAAACAAGGGAAATGCCACCCGCACCTGCTGCCGCAGTCAAGCTCGTAATATCTTGCGGTGGTATTATGTCTAAAACATATGTAGCATAAACGGGCTCTGAAAAATTATCCGAGGCGTCCTTAGCAACAATTTTGAATGTATATTTGCCATTATAGTCTGTATTCGTATAATAGAAATAACCGTTGCAGCTGGCAAGAAAACTGTATTCATCACTGCCAAAAGGTGCAATAGATACATCATACCCTGTTATACCAACATTATCTGTCCCTGATATAGATAGGCTGATGTTTTTCATCCTTGAATCATTATTCGGTGATACAGAGGTAATAACCGGACTTTGGGTGTCTAAAATAGGTGTCTCGGTAATCGGTGTTGTTCTTTCGCTTTCATTGTATGCCCTATCAAATGTTGATACAGAAAAATAATAAGTTGTTAAGGGGTTTAAATTTGCTATTTTAAATGTTCTTACATTGTCATAAATTGTGGTCCAGGTCATATTTTCAGGCGATGTACCATAATAAAGATAAAAACCATAGGGTACTTCCTCTGTCGAAGGATATGTCCAGTTTAATGTAACATATTTGGGACCTGCCACAGCAGTTACCGATGTGGGAGTAAGTGGCGGGGTATTATCCACATAGTACTCAATACTGCTATTCTTTGATTTACCGCTTAAATCAAAGGCAGTTAATATAAATTGATATAACCCGTCGTTAACAGTTTTGGCATCAAAGCTTATGTTTGCTCTGTAATAATGAATACCGTTATTGCTATAATCAAATGTTAACGGCACACCTTCAGCAATAGTTGAAAAGTTAATTCCATCAGAAGTGTATTTTAAATCAGCAGTCGTTGCATGTTGATCATCGGTTACTCTGATGATGAAATTAACATTACCCTTAATAATATATTTAGAATTATAATAACCGCTTGTATTTGTATTAAACTGCGAAATCGTCGGTTACACTCTGTCTTGTAAAAGTGAAGTTTCTACAGTCTGTGATGCAGAACTTTGATTGCCAAGTCTATCAATTGCATAAACTAAATATGAATATGTTTTTCCTGCACTAACTGTATTAATGCTTGGTTCAAGTGAGAACGTTTGAATAATACTGTTTGCCGTTTCTTCAATTTCAGCTACCTGCATATATTCTGAATCATCAACTGCTTTTCTGTATATCATGTATGAATCCACATCAGGCGCATTGACCTTATTCCAGGAAAGGGTTATTTCTCTTTTAGTTGAGGCAGCAAATACAACAGGTATATCCGGAGGTGTAGTATCAATCTTTACATCAGCCAACGCAATCTGTCCTGTAGAAGAAGCTTCAACCTTAAACCTGTATATTCCGTCCTCCATAAATTCAGGCAACGTATAAACGGTATTTAATATACCGTCACCATTTGTAACAGCATTAAGCGGTGTAATATCAATATCATTAAAATAAACTTTTACTGCAACATTTCCATCAAAGTTTACTGCAGTTAAATTAATCGTCATCCCGCCTTTTCCTTCAGCATAACCGTGCACATTAAGTGCTGAAAGAATTGGGCCTTGAACAGTAACCTCATAGTTCGAAAATGCTCTTGCCTTACTCTCACGACCCACAGCCCTAAAGCCATGTATTCCCGGAGAAGTAAATACACTGAATTGATATTGGAGAACCAGTGCCCCGTTGCCATCTGCTTGTGTCGAAGGAAAGTTCGTTACCAACCTATTATCATAGAATATATCTAATATTTCATTTGGCAAAAACCCACTTATATTTAAAACAGCACTAAATCCCTCTCCTTGGCTTACTTCAACAGAAGGAATAACAGATGCCACAGAAAACGTCTTTGTAATTTCTGTAATAGATTCTTCTAATACAGCTTTTATCGTATGTTCGCCCGGAATAATATTCGGAGATAAGTTATGTTCAATATTAACCTCGCCATTAACTGGACTTATACTCCCCTGAGTAGTCAAAAGATTATTATCCGAGTATAATGCCACATTATCACTTTCAATTAAGTCTGAAACCGTAATATTTAATGAGTCTTTTGGTATCGGATTGTAATTACTTAGTGTCAATTCAGGTGTATAGGCCCCAACATTAACATTTGTCTTTGCAAGCTTTTTGCTAATACTTCCGATTGCTATAACCTCATATGTACCTTCATCAATATAAGGCGGCAATATATATTCGTTACCTGTTAATATTATTTGCCTATTATCGAAATAGTATATTATATCTTCATTGGGAATAAAACCTTGATAAGATATTGTAATACCGGAACCCGCATTTGTACTAGAAGGGGAAACAGTAATTGACGGTGCTGTTATAGTTACAGGAACTGTTAATTCTTTTGATTTAAATGAATTTGTCCCCATAATCAAAATCGCTATACTGTTTTTCTCATAATTTGATGGTATTGTAACATTAATTGTCTTTGTCCCATTTTCATCGGAAACATCTGTCAAAGTAATATAATTATTAATGTATAATTCAAATGCTTCCCCCGGCAAAAGTCCACTGACTGAAAGGACTATATTTCCTCCGGGTATTGCATTACCCTGATAATTCACAGATAAACTATCCCCTTGCTCAGCCCATAACGAATGAGCCGAAAAACCGCTAGTATTACCAACAGCCATGAATACATAGGGTGATATTTCGTCCAATGAATTAATTATATAACTTGCATCACCATTTGAATCAGCATTGGCACTTCCCAAAAGCTGACCATTAAGATAGAATCTTACACTTTCGCTTGGTATAAATCCGGTAACAAATAATTGCAGTGTTTGTGTCAATATTGGTTCCGTCATTAATGTTAATGTTTGATCAGGTGCAGTTAAAACAATCCTTGCTGTTTTCTCTAAATTACTTGTATCACCTTTAACCTTTATAATATGTCCTCCCAATGTTGATAATTCATTATTGTAAACAAAGGTATAATTATGGGTGATGCTTCCTTCACTATTTGTCTGTTTTGTGGTTATTAAAGTATCATCAATATATATATCGACATTTTCATTATACAAAAAGCCGGAAATACCCATACTAAAACTTTGACCAAGAATTATTGTTTGGTCAACACTCAAAGCAGGCATAAGTTCGGGTGCCTCGTAAATCAGTTCTGCTACCTTTCCATTTGTTTTGCCGATAGTTTTTATTAAGAATTTTTCATACTGACCTATTCCCGGCAATGAATAAGGATAAATCCCATAACTCCCATAATAGTTTGCAGTAACGTCACTTTGTTTTTCTCCGTTAACGTATAACTCAATTTGCTCGTATGCAGAATAGTTCGATACCTGCAAGTTAATCTTCCCTGTACCCGTCGGCGTCGCTGTAATGATCGGAACACTATTTACCCTTGTCTGTATTGTTATAGACTCACTGATTTCAATTCCCGCTTCTTCATTCACTACACGAAGTAATGCTTTACCCGTTGCGGCATCTGATGGAATTGCTATGTAACCGGAGGTATCACCTTGATATGTATACTGTTCCTGCATATAAGTATCATCCAAATAAATCTTTACATATTTGGATGAAGGAAAGCCACTAAAAGTATAATTGAGATTGCTACCGGCCAATACATTTTTTTCCGGCACAGTCAGACCTGCGGCGAAGTCCACAACCGCAAATTTAAATGTAACCTCTCTGGTTTTTTCATTCCCCACTGCTTCAGACATACCTTTTGCGCGAATGGAATGTGTGCCTGTGAAGGAATATGGAATTTCGAAAAGAAAAGCGTTTTCATATTCTCCGGATGTCGCCGTTTGAAAGGGTGTCTGGCTTTGATCCAAATAAAAGTTTATTGTTTCACCATACTTAAATCCGCTATAATAGATATATAATGATTTCCCGGGGGAAGGCTGTTCAGCGATACGCAACCTTGGCACATAATCACCATATATGCCACTAACCGCTTGAGAAAATTCACTTGTGTTACCTGCTATATCCTGTGCAATTATTTTGAAATATGCAGATAATCCGATTTTAGTATCATCAGCATAAACATTATATGATGTTGTGTCTGAATATGTAGATGTATATTGTGAAAAATTACCGTCTTGTTGATCTGCAACATAAATACTGTAATAATTTAAATCAGTAGATGCACTTGCCTGCCAATCAAGTCTAACTCCAAGTGGGAGGGTAGACGCCGTTACACCGGTTACTATCTCCGGAGCTGTTCTATCTATAGTGAACGTTATATTCTTTGTAGACATATTAGAAAACGAGTCATAACAAGTAACATCTAAAGCATAATCCCCATCCTCTAACATGCTTATATCGATATTTTCGCTTCTATAAGCGGTATAGTTATCATAAGTTAAATCAAATAAAGTAATGACATTTGAATTTTGCGGTGTTATCTCCGCCTTAAACTTTACTATACTTACATTATCATTTGCATCAAAGTATAAGGAATTAGTATTGGTGATTTGTCCATCGCTGACTCCGATCCATATTTCGGGCAACTCAGCATCAGCTATGGGCACTGCAAAACCTTCCTGAGGATATGCCCTCTGGCTTTCTATACCCCTTGCATCCACAACGGTCACAGCATAATAGTATTGTTTTCCTACATCAAATGGGTTATAAAACCATTCACTATAATATGTGTCGTAATAATTACAGCTGTATACAGGTGTTGTTGTAATATCTAATTGTTCTCTTGATTCTGCACGGTAGACATGGTATTGGCTCGCACCATCTACGCTCTGCCAGTTAACTGTAATCTTTGCCTTATCCGCAAGCAGTGTAACATTTTGAGTAGGAGTAGTTGGTACATTCTTTATCGTAAAAGGATATGAAGCATATGATTGATACGGATCATCATCGCTAATATTCCCAACATAATCCACCAATAGTGATTTAAGGATTACTCCGCTTGCTTCGGTGCTGACCGTCTGAGTTGTATCCCATACTAAAGCATCGTTAATGCCGGCTTCCCCGAGATAAGAGAAGCTTTCGCCGTTATCGGTTGAAATATAGTATTTTACTTTTTCGACACCTGTACCGTAATCATATACAGAGTTGCTCTTTGTCTTCAGAAGCACCTCTCCGTATAACACTGAAGGTGAAGGCGAATAATTACTGAAATTATTATAGTTCTCTCCATTATCCTTACTGTATTGATATCTGCCTCCGCTTGGATAATTAAACTGCGGTTTATAACTGTCTATATAATACTCCGCGGATGCCTGTTGACTTATTACTCCTTCCTTTTCGGCATAAGCATATATGGTAACACTATAATAATAATTATCATATGCAAGGGTTAATCCTGTTTGAGAATCATATAATGTATTTGGAGTGGTATTTATCCCATAATAAATATTCGTACCTTCTTCAGCTGTAATATGAATAACCGTAGGACTTGAATAAGCATTATACCACTTACCGCTCTCATAATAAGACTGGGGTTCTGTAAATTTCGGCATAGATATGGATTTCTTATATGAAATACTATAGTACGCAAATGAGTAATACTCACCGCTTATGACACTTAAAGTATACTCCCCTTGTGTAAGTGAAGTTTCAATGTTAATTATATTTCCGTTATTTACGCCATTTGCAACAACATTACCAACGGAGTCATATAATGTCATGGATAAATTACTATAGCTATTAGATTTCTCCAATTGTATACTATAATCGCCATCTGCAGATATGTTTATCTTGTATTGGTTTTCATTATCAGGTTCATAATAAACTAAACAATTGTTATATTCTGTGCCTTCTTGTAACAGTTTTGGCTGATTAATATGATAATAAGCATATTCCGAATCAGACCATTCGGAATTCAATTCATCATAGACTCTCGCCTTTAGGTATGTTGCAGTATCTACCGCAATCGGAGTGCCCGTGTACAGAATATCACTACTATCAGGCTCATACTGAGAATTTATATTATAATAGATTTTAAACGAACTGTCAGTACTCGTTAAAGTAACAAGCTGTGGAGTATCAAACGATACAACGCTATGAGAAGTCGAAGGCATGATGGTAGGTTTTGCTATCCCAAGCCTTAAGTTAACCCCTGAAACTCCGCTTATTATGCCATAACTATTTACACTTACTGCATTTATATAAATATACCCGTATTCCTCCATAGACTTATCCAAAGTAATAGGGCCTGTATATTTTGTTCCTTGATTATAAATCTCTTCTGAATTGAAATAATCAGAAGAGAATAAATAATATATGTCATTCCCCTGACTTGTTATTTCAAGTTGATAACCTACAGGATATACATTGTCGTAATCAACATTAAAAGTAGGTTCAGTCGGCGCATTGTCAAAGTTAAAGGTCGCATTTACAACCGGGCTTTTGTTGTTACCGCTCTGAACATATGTCATAATAGTTGAATCGTATCGGATAGTTATTGGCGCTGAATATAGAACGGAATCAGCATAGGGGTCATCCCAAACATTAATGAATTCAACTATCTTATAATATATGTCTTCGCCGTTCGGCGCATTTATAGCTACTGTTTGGAGTGTATCAAAACTACCCCCATCAGGTGATATTGTCGGTGGTTGAAGCAACTTCCAGAATTTTGGTTTAAATGTTTCTTGGTAGTATACCTGAAAACTAAAATAGTATATCCCGGGGTTACTTATATAAACATTTATCGGAGAAGCGCTATCTTCAGACCCGATAGGACTTCGTCCTTCTGTAATAACATTTAAACTGCTGTCATACAATGTCCAATCATATGTATAATATCCCCAACTTGAGGCGGCTGACTGAATTGCATAATATCCGCTTTGTGTTACATCCATTTGCCAATAAATCAAATCGTCTTCGGTATATTCATTTGTAACCGCATCTTGAGGATCATTAACATATGTTATTGCAGGCAATGCTTGATCGGATATTATAAACACAAGCCTAATTATTCTACTATAATCTATTACATTACTAAATTCATCCAGTACAACTGTAGTTGCCCATAATGAACATGATTGAGAAATCTCAACAGGGGTATTGAGATATTCAATACCATTATCTTGTGGATAGGAATTTTCTGTTGAATAGAGTATCTTCTGTCCTGCCGGAACTGCACTAAATTCTACCAATTGTGTTGTTGGGTATACCCCGCCTGTTGCGGAATTTGCAGAAAGTGTTGGTGGTGTCAGTGCCTGATTGATAATGTATGAATAACTTCCTTCATAAATCGCATCATAGTATTGTGGTTCTCCTCCCGGATGACCATAGGCATTTTGCGCTTTAATCAAATATCTCCCCGCCGTAAGGCTTAAATACATAGGCTCCCAAAAAGTTCTTCCAATAACATTAGTACCTGTCCCATCATATAATACCGTATATTGAATATACTGCACATTGAATCCCTCAGCAAAAAATTCAGGACCATCAACCCCTTCGATCTTGATCTCCATATCTTCTGCAATCTCGAATGCAAACCAAAGCTCTGTCGGCTGTCCTCCGGGGTACTGATCCACGCAAAAGTCATATCTTCCCAATGAAGTTATTTCAACCGGATTTTGCTTTGTTCCCAAAGTTTGTGATAATATATTGGGAGTTGGTTCACTAAATAGCTGAAATTGGGACGTCGGTGATTTCTTTTTAGACATTACATATTCTTTATAAGCTAAATAATCCTCATCCTTCCCCTTACCTTGTATAAGGGGTATGTCAGAGTCTTTATTACTCTCTACAGGTTCTTCTGCTTGTTCCGGTATATCTAAAACACTAATAGGTTCAGCTGCATTTTCTTTATCTGCTTTCTCAAAGTCTTTTGTACCTTCCACTGTTTCATTATTGTGATCATTAAAAACAGTATTATCTTTTTCCAAATCTGTTGGCGGTATCGTCGTGCTCGAATCAATTTCTACTTGTGCGGCATCGATAGCACTAGATATTTCTTCATGCTCGCCG
>JAAZFB010000303.1 GCA_012511915.1 Clostridiaceae bacterium | reverse complement strand
TATATCTTTTTAATTCATTAATCGTTTCAACAAGCACACCGCTAAAATCTTCTGTTTGGTGAGCAGAAGATAAATATAGAAGTTTTCGATCCAGAGCCATTAAAATGCGTTGTACAAGCATATGTTTTAAAGCAGTATCCATATACTGATTGCCTACTGGACCCACTTGCGCAAAAACACGTTGTGCAAGACGTTCAAAACTTAAAACATCGACTTTATTTTCAGCAAAGTTATTTATTATTTCCGTCTCGGTTCTAAGCGAGATTTGCTCGGGCACAATAAATAGAACTTCGGTGTTTAACAATTCCTTTAGAAGGTTAAAGCAGGCCGTTGTTTTACCGCTTCCCGCACGACCGTAGATAATTTGAAGTGACAAGTACGCTCATCCTTTTTATTAAAAATAAGGGAAAACACAAACGTGCTTCCCCTATCTTTTTGTGACCTCACTTAACAGCAGATATATTATTCGTTTAGCGAAGAATCCTCAGACACCTCCGGCCCCTCCGGAATCACCGGCGCCTTAATATCTTCGATATCTTTTACCTCTTCGTACTTTGAAATAATTGCTGTTTGGAGTACCTCACGCATTTCTGCGTTAATAGGGTGGGCAATGTCTTTAAACTCGCCGTCGGGAGTTTTTCGGCTTGGCATTGCGACGAACAGTTTTTCCTGACCTTCGATTACTTTGATATCATGCACAACAAAGGAGCCGTCAAAGGTAACCGAAACAACTGCTTTCATACGTCCTTCCGAATTGATTTTTCTGACCCTGATATCGGTAATTTCCATGTAATAAAGACCACCTTTCGCTTTCTGGTTTATGTTATATACATATTTTACTACATATTCAAAAAAAAATCAAATTTTTTTTGATTTTTTTAAAAAAGTGGCATATAATATAGGTATCTGGTTTTTAATAATGGGCTAAAAGGAAAGAAGGTTACAATAAATTGTTGATTGATAATATACATAATACGGTACATTTTATAGGTATTGGCGGCATAAGTATGAGTGCGATAGCACAAATATTAATCAGTAAAGGAACTAAGGTAACTGGCTCTGACTGTTCAGATTCTCATATTATTTCAAATTTGAAAGCTGCGGGAGTGCATATTACAATAGGGCATTATGCAAAAAACATTGATAGTGCTGACCTTGTTGTTTACACAGCCGCAATCGCCAAAGATAATCCCGAACTTTTATATGCAAGAAAGTTAGGGATACCTACAGTAGAACGCGCAGACTGTTTGGGCGAGCTTATGAAGAGCTACGAAATTCCGATAGCAATAAGCGGTACACATGGGAAAACAACTACAACCGCTATGCTCTCTTGTGTGTTAATTCATGCAGACCTTAACCCCACTATTTTAGTGGGGGGTGAATATCCGCTGATAGGCGGTAATTTGCGTCTTGGCGGTTCAAAGTATTTTATATTCGAAGCATGTGAATATGTTGACAGTTTTTTGAAATTTAACCCCTTTGGGGCAATAGTATTAAATATAGAAACCGATCATTTAGATTATTTTAAAAACATTGACAGCATAATAACTTCATTTGAAAAATTTATTAACAAAGTACCGGCAGATGGATTTATTGTATTGAATTCCGAGGACGAAAATGTTATAAAGAGCGCAAGAGGTAGAAATAAAAATAAAATCTTTTTTGGTGCAAAAGGTGAATATTCTGCAACTGATATCAATATTTTATCCGACGGCACAACCGAATTTACCGTATACCGAGAAAGAATACATCTTAACGTAAAGGGCCTGCATAATGTATCAAATGCCCTTGCTGTTTTTGCAACTGCACATAAAATTGGTATTAGCCCAACTATCATCAAAGAAGGTATTGAAAGTTTCACCGGCATAAAAAGAAGGTTTGAATATATAGGCAAAGTCAATGGGGCATTTATCTATGACGATTATGCGCACCATCCTACCGAGATGATAACAACGCTTAAAACTGCAGAAAAAATGCCGCATAATAAGATATGGTGTGTTTTCCAACCGCACACCTACACCCGAACAAAGGCACTGCTTGAGGAATTTGCGTCTGCATTATCAATGTGTGATAACGTAATATTAATAAAAATATATGCC
>JAAZFB010000302.1 GCA_012511915.1 Clostridiaceae bacterium | reverse complement strand
GAGCGTAAGGGTGGGCATCCCCGGTGTGATTTTATATTTGTTTTATCCGGCTCATCTGGCTTTTCTTTATCTAATAAAAAGCTTCTTATACTAAATACTAATTAAAAACCGGAGGTGATTAATAATTTATAAAGATAAATTTGATTTATATGCAAAGTTACTTATTGAATGGAATTCGAAGTTCAATTTAACAGCGATAACAGAACCTGACGCGATAATGAAAAAGCATTTTAAAGATAGCGTGCAGTGTGCTGACATAATCCCGAACAACGCTAGTGTTGCGGATGTTGGCAGCGGCGCCGGCTTCCCCGGCGTTCCGCTAAAAATTGTACGCCCGGATATATCGATCACCCTTTTTGATTCGTTAAACAAAAGAATAAGCTTTCTAAAACATTTATGCGGTGAATTACAAATTGATGCCGAATGTGTGCATATCAGGGCAGAAGACGCGGGGCACCGCCCCGAATACAGGGAAAAATTTGATGTTGCCGTAAGTCGTGCGGTGGCGAAAATGCCTGTTCTTGCCGAATACTGCTTACCCCTGGTAAAACAGGGCGGGCAGATGCTTGCCATGAAAAGCAAAAGCATCACAGAAGAGTTGACAAACACCGACCGACTTATTAAAACGCTTGGTGGGGTTGATGTACGGGTTAGCTACTATATTATTGAAGGCACCGATATCCAACATAGCCTCGTGCAGATAAAAAAGAAATCCCCAACACCAAAAAAATACCCCCGTAAACCAAATCAATTGGGGAAGTAATACTATTCCCATTTTAAAATGTTGACACATTCGTGTCAACAACGCCGTTGGCGTAAGGAAAATAGTATTGAATTGTTCCTAAATTAAATCAATAATTTAATTTAGGAACAGTATAATACTAATATATATTAAGGCTCAACCGGAGTTCGGTTGAGCCTTAAAAATTCTATTCAAGTATATATACTTTTGCACTGCGTCTGCCGAATTGTATTGCCTCTTGATATGTGTTCATAAAAAGGTCAACCTTATTGCCCTTAATGGAGCCGCCCGTATCAGCGGCAACTGCATTACCATATGACCAAGAGCCATCCGGTGCCTCAATGTAGAGCCGTGTTCCCAACGGAATAACCTTAGGGTCAACCGCGACTGCGCCTACCTGGGACATGCTCCCAGATGCAGTTCTGCCTTTTATACAATAAGCAGAGGCACTGCATGTTATCACTTTTTTATAACGGAGCTCTCCGCTACGCGAAACCAATGTGCCGCTATTATACGCAACAGCCTTTGACGTAGCCGGGGCGTATTCGATAACCCTGTCAACCGGTTTTGTTATTATTTTTTCTTCCACCACATATCTGTCAACTTCTATGTCATTTTCAAAAATTACTTTTTGTACATATTGTGCAAGACCTTCTGCTCCCTCGCATGCAACCCTTGTTTGTCCTTCCGATAATTTATTGGACACCCTTTTTATTACTTTATACGGTATTGCAGCTTGCGTGGTGAGTGTTTCGGACTTAGAATATATGACCTTAATGGTCATACCTTCAAACACTTTATCAGCCAAAGAAACATTTAATTTAATGTCGTTGTTTGGTTTTATTCCTTGGCTTTCCAAAACCTCTGCAGCGGTTTGCTTGGCGGTCCAAATTAAACGCTCATCTTTGCCGTCGATTAAATTTACAACAACCGCCCTGTTAATAACTATTCTTGAACCGTCTGAAATTCTGTCATCCGGCAAAAGGTTTGCTTCATCATATTCGCCAAGCTGAATGTTTTGCTGTGCGAATACTTGCGCAACCGTCGATTTGTAGGTTTTAAACTGTTTAAAAGACCCATTGCCGTCCTCAATACTAATATGCTTTGACATTGCGTAAACCAAACCGTTTATTGACATCGCGCCAATCACCAATGCAAAAACTGCAAAGACGATATGGCGCCAAGTAAGGTGAGGATTTACCTCTTTGTCTAACACCATATTTATTACCATTAGCCTTTCCGGCTCACAAAATCTAACAATATTTCCATTATGCACTCACCGTGAGCCCTTACTACATTATATGCGACGTATAAAAAATATACGTCTTTCTTGGATTATATCCTTATTGTCTGCAACCTATGCAACAAAACAAATAAAAATTTATCGTTTTGAGAATTGCGGTGCGCGCCTTGCACCCTTAAGACCGTATTTTTTACGTTCTTTCATACGTGGGTCTCTCGTTAAAAAGCCTCTTGTTTTTAATGCAGACCGGAATTCGCCGTCTACTTCCAACAATGCACGAGCAATACCAAGACGTATTGCGCCAGCCTGGCCGGTAACGCCGCCGCCGGTAACTGTTGTTATTACATCAAATTTGCCCACAGTTTGTGTTGCCTCAAAGGGTTGACGTGTAATAAGCTTTAATGTATCCAACCCGAAAAAATCATCAATATCCCTCTTGTTTATAGTAATAGCGCCGGTTCCCGGGATTAAGCGAACCCTTGCTACGGATTTTTTGCGCCTGCCTGTGCCGTAATATGATAATTCAGCCATTTATATCACCTTTCTAAAATTATTTAATTTCATGTTCCCACATAACGGGTTGTTGTGCCTGATGACCATGCTTGTCGTTTTTATAAACGCGCAGCTTGCGAAGTGCTGCTCTGCCTAACGAGTTGTGCGGGAGCATGCCCTGCACGGCAAGCATCATGGCTTTATCCGATCTGGTCGCCATAAGACTACGATATTGTATTGCTTTTAGACCTCCGACATAACCCGAATGGCGGTACCACATCTTTTGGTCGAGCTTGCGACCGGTTAGTACGGCTTTGTCGGTATTAATAATGATAACAAACTCTCCGCAATCCACATTCGGTGTAAAAGTCGGTTTGTGCTTGCCGCGTAATATTACAGCGGCAGTAGCTGCCACTCTACCCAAAGGCTTGCCGGCAGCATCTATTATATACCACTTTCGTTCAAGCTCTTTTGTTTTTGCCATAAAAGTGCTCATTTTATTCCTCCTACTTGTTTTGTAATGCCCCCAATAAAGGGCGGTTATCACCGCAACAGCACTTGGTGTGCCGAATTAGTATTATAGGCTTTGCAACGGGGCAATAAAATCCCCAATGCACCTAGCTATTCTAATACAAAACAATAG
>JAAZFB010000030.1 GCA_012511915.1 Clostridiaceae bacterium | reverse complement strand
GTAGGAAGACCGCATGATGCCGCTGATATTGAGATTGTTAAGAGTGGAAAAGTCGTACGACAGGTACAAGCAAAGTTCAGCGATGCAGAACACGCTGCTCGTGACTCTGTAAACATGCAGCGAGATGATAAATATACTGGTATGCAGCGTTTAATACGAAAAGAAGACCACTATATAGCGCCAAAAGAAGAAAAGACCACCCTCCTTGATAAGAGTAAACGCCTCGCTAAAGCGGGAGCTGACAAGCAAGGTTCAATAAATCAGGAACAGTATAAAGATGTCCATGAGAATTTAACCGATGAATTGCATCACGGCGATGTATCTTCCGGGGGCACAACGCTAGATGAGGTTAAGGCAGCTTATCGCAGCCCTGAAAAGTATTCAAAATCTTTCGAGCGAAAACAAGTCAAAGCGGAAATGCAGGTTACTGCAGCCAGCATGGCAAAATCAAGTTTTGTCACTACAGGAATTATCTCTGGCATTTCCAATATGTTTCAGGTCTTCAGAAATGATAAGGATTTAGGGGACGCGCTGAGAGATGTTGGAGCAGATGCGATCGAAAGCGGTGTTCGTGGTGGCGCGACAGGTGTGATAAGCACGGCAATAAGGTATAAAGGTATTAAAGCTGGAAGTGCGCTCCTTAGCGATTCCACAGCCGCAACTGTAATGGCTGGCGGCATTGTAGACGGTGGGGTTGCTCTATACTCATACGCCCACGGTGAAATAACAGCAGAACAATTACGGGACCAACTGGTTGATACAACCGCTAAAGCTGCGACAACCATTTATTTCACTAAAGCGGTTGGTGCGATTATGGGAAGCGCAATCAATCCGATTTTTCCAATGGTAGTATATACGACCGCAAGTTACGTTTTTGCTTGTACCCGTGAAATTATCAATAACGCAAAATTGAACGCCGCAGAGTATGAAAGGATGGCTTCCATTTTGCAGGAGTCCAGACGCGCAATAGATGAATACCATGAGCAGTTCAAAGAAAGAGTTAATGAATGTGAGGGGCGACAGCGCGAAATGCTGGAGGGTTTCGTAAACTCATTTGATTATAATATGACGACCGGGGAAAACTATGATGAAGCGATATATGCTATTGTAAACTTTGCCGGCAGAGCAGGTATAGCGTTACAACACATCGAGTTTCAGGATTTCGCTGAAGCAATGAAATCAGACGAATCGTTTAGATTGAGCTGATATACACAACATTTAGGAATATTTATCTTTGAATAAGATATTATTCAGTAAAATAAATCACTGCTTACATAATAAACAAGATTCTTTTAGCCTGTGAAGAAAAGTCTGTAAATTAAGCTTTCGATGATAAAAAAATCATAGGAGGCTATTTTTATGTCAAAAAGACGTTAACAAATGAGTGAGGGTAAAAAGAACATCATTGCAGGTATGTTACAGGAGTATGACACCAAGTCCGCCGAAGTCATCCAGGATGCATTGAAGGATCTGCTTTGTGGAACTATCCAATCGATGCTAGAGGTAGAAATGGATGACTATCTTGGATATGCACCTTATGGATGTGCTGCAAATACTAATTCCCGAAATGATTTAACACCTTTAACAAATCAAGAAAATATTTCAACGCCCCTTCACAAAAAGAATAACAACTTAGACAAAAAGAAAAGTCGGTTCAAGAGAAGATAGCTGATTTAGAAAGGACTCTTGAGTTGGCTAATGTTGATGTGCCCGAAAAAACTAAGTGCTCAATGCTTGACAGAATTATTAATAGTATTCAAGATCTGTGATAATCAATTAACAAAGTTGACATGTATATCCTTCATTGCTTTTTCTACCAGTGCTTCGACATGGATTTTTTGAACAAGTGTCAGTCTGCATTAAATGAAGTTCTATCAAACCTGAAAAGAACCATCAGAGAGTGATATTTAAAGCCGTGGCTAGTTGAACCCACGGCTAAGGCTTTTCTTCTTTATTAAACTTCAGGATTTTCGCCGAGCATTTGCTCGATTTTGGCAATTCTTTTTATAGATTTGTTTGACGCATTGAATGCTATCGACCCAGGGATTGCCTGAAGAGTCGTTGCAAGAACTCTTTTAGCGTGTGCTAGTTTTTTCCCCAAGTCCTCGCGCGCCGCTTCTTTTGCTTCTGTGGCATTCAAGGCAGGGTGTTTTTCAAGCCAGTCTTCAATGCCTAAAATTGTGGTGAGGTTTTCGTCTATTTGATTTAGCGACATTGAATCAATTGTCTCCTGTGGGATTTTTGCAAACATTTTTCTTTTGTCAATTAAAGCTGCTTCAAAAACTTCTCTTGCTGCATTGTTTGCATCCGGGTCAGTTTTCAAGACACCCGGGTTGTTTAATTCAAAAAGCTCAATCTCGTTCATGGACCGGAACTTGTAAATTAGTTTCATTATTGAAACCTCCCTAAAAAAAATTATACCTATCCCACATGAAAGGATAGGTAAATCTTTTATAATTCTATGATAACACAAATAATCCTTTTTGTTAATAATCCTATTTGGTGGTTTACATTATCCCTCTTGAGAAATAAACTCCCCAGAGCTGCGGTATCATAGCTTTTCTTATGTTTTGAACTTGTCAGTTTATTTACAAGGCTGCAAGTTCTCTAATCTTTTCCACAAAACCCAAGACCTCTCGGCGTTCAATCTCATTCATACAAAAACCATCGTAAAGCAACCATTTCTTTTCTTGGCGAATTAATTCATTTGTTATCCTTGAAAAGATCTTTATGCTTTGCTCGAAAACGCCTTCGTTCCAAATTGTGAGGTAATATCCTCGATCTTCACCAAAATCATGAGTATTAGCCTCCAAAAATGTTCTCTTAAATCCGAATTTGGGGCAAATACCTTTTATTTCTGCGAAGTACGTCTGCACATATGTATCATCTGTAAATGGTACATGATAAGTATAAGTCATTACTAATCCTCTAAATATTATTATAGTTTACAGCTAAATCCAACAACCTACGTAGTTAATATTAATTCCCTTCTTGTACTGAATATCGGTTTATAAATTCAGTAACACTTATGTTTTCTCTTTTTGCAAGAGTCGCGATATGTTTCTGTAGCGGAATTTCCTCTGCGCACACTTGCCGAGCCCTTTCACGGCTTGTTACTTTCATATGCTCGGCAAGTTGTTGGAATGTAAGCATTTTCGTTAAGCGGTATATGGCAATACAATTGCTGGGATGCTCTGTCTTAGAGGGGTATGGAGCTCTTTTACGAAAATCAGGGTAGTCATTACGTATTAGTTCATCCGCACTAACTCCGAGAGCAGACGATACCTTGCGGTAATTAGCAGAGCATATTCTGCCCGGATTAATTGCCTGTTCCATTGTTCTGAGTGTGGGGATACTGATGCCGGTTATCTGTGATAGATTTTCTCGTGACATTTGTGAGATGCGATGAAATTTTACGCCATTCATATTTTTTCACCTATTTCTTTCTTCTTAGTAACCCTGTAGCTTACAGGTTTGAAATCGTATTCAGAGAGTAGTTCTTCTGCTGATATGATGTGTCTGTTGCATTTTTCGGGATTGTCTATGTAAAAGACGCGGTGAACTTCATATCGGTTGCCTCCCCTGAGGCAGTCTTTGGCTTTTTCGAGTTCATCGGCAGTGAAATAAAACACTTCGTCTAACTCTCCAGTCGTGCTTTTTACCTCAATTACAAGAGGAATGCCATTCTGTAGGAAGCTTAGGATGTCGAAATGTGCGGACTCATCATCGGCGAAATTTGGATTGACAGAGTTTTCGAGACCTGTCCCAGCAAGCTTTTTAACTTCCTGCTGGTAAACCCATTCCTCACCTTTACGGCCTGTTTCGGCGTCTTTTTCAAGACGTTGACTAATACGTTCTGGCATGCTGCGACTAATAATTGGAGGTGCGGTAAAGGTGTGGAGAGTAGCTGATAAATTGTCGTCCAGAAGTACTGACAACGGAAGACCGAAATACTTCGATAAAGTAATATATTTTCCCATGCGGACATTACGTCCTCTTTCAATACGGACAAGGTCATTTTGACTCAACCCGGTTAACATAGATAATTTTTTCTTAGTCCAACCTTGGCGGACGCGAAGGTAATAGAGTACAGATACAACATTATTCATAATTATTTTATCTCCTTTACATATGCTTTGGTATTCACTACCGATTTATCTCCTGCTACTGTGGCTGACGAGATACGAGGCCTATAGGAACGATTTGCGTGATACCGCTCCGCTTTTCTGGTCTCACCGAGCACATGCGAGAGCTTATCCAATAATCCCTTATTCTGCGTCATAAAATCTGCAAGCGGTGCTAATTCCTCAACGCAGTCTTTGGCTGCACGACGCTCAAGCAGGCATCGCCGAAGTTGTGTCCCGATTTTGCAACGTGTCCGGTATCCGTTCTTATCAAGTTCAAGAGCATGATTTAGGTCAGTCAGTTTTTTCTCCGCTTCGAGCAACAAGGTGTTATAATGCTGGTAATCCTGTGTGCTTGAGCGGAGAAAACTGATAAACTCAGCTAACTGTTCGGAGGTTTTACTCATCATGATTATTACCTCCAGTTCCAAGTGTGTCGACCGCCTGTGCAAGTGTTTCTATAGATGTATGAAGATATACATCTGTTGTGCTGATGCTTGAGTGTCCAGCCAAACGCGCGATTGTTTCCATCGGAACGCCCCGTGCTTGCAATCTTGTGACATAGGTGTGACGGCAACAATGCGGCGTAAGCTTACGCACGGGTATATCTTTTATTGCCTTAGTAAAGTGATATCGAAAATGTTCAATGCAACAGGGCTCACCGATATGGTGAGACTGCCACAAAAACAACTTGCCACCATGCTCGCGTAGATAAACAGCGAGATGTCGGTAATCCACTGGTATTGGTATGTCGCGACGGCTCTTTTTGCTCTTTGGAGGCCCCAATTTAGGCTTGCCATCAACCATTTTAACGGCCTTATTGATATGGATGATGGAACCGTCAGATGTGATATCTTTGGCGCACAGCGCTAAAAGCTCCTGAATACGCATGCCTGTTATGAGAAGTAAGCGTATGCTATTGCCGATAAAATTATTGGGAAGTTCACGAAATAGAATATCAATCTCCGTTTCGCTAAAAGAATCCTTTTTACTAACTTCTATCTCATTTCTAAATAAATCAATGCGAATAATCTTTGCAGCACGTGCAGGGTTACGTGTGACGAAATTGTTCTGCTCAGCAGCATCAAAAATTTGGATCAGCATCGAACGACACTTATTGATTTTTGAATGTGAGCAGCCTTGATCCAGGAGACTATTAAAATAGCTGTTAATCTCCATTGGTAGAATATCAGAGATTAACTTATTTCCAAAAGCAGCTTTGAGTAATTTCAAAGTAAACAAATATCCAGAATATGTAGACGCCGCAACTTGGGTCCTGTAATCCACGTACCATCGATCCGCCCACTCTGAAAAGGTTGGTTTAGGAGGTGATTCGTCTTTCTGCTTCTTTTTTTCATGATACTCGCGAATCATTTGTAAAACCTCTGTTTTTGTCGGTGCTGTAAAGGAGACAATTTTGCGTTTGTCGTTTTCATAACCGTCCATGAGTTGGCCGTTCCAACTACCACTTTTAACTTTTCTGAGGTTGCCCTCTCCACGTGTTCTCTTTTTTGACATAGCACCTACCTCACATAACCGCTGCCATGTAGGAGCGGAGCTGCGTCGAGATGCTAGTTTTCATTTCGACCCAGGAATAGAATGCCTCGCTGGGTATTCGTACGCTGCCGCCGACACGACATACAGGGAAGTCTTTGCGGTGTGTAAGGTCATACGCTGCTGACTGGCTGATATTCAAGTACTCCTGAATATCTCGAATGGTGAGAAATTTCTGTGTTGTTTTCATTATCTAATATCCTCCGTTTTTCGTATTTGAAAACGAAAATACCGTGCAGGTATGACACTACACGGTACCGGAGTTTTATTCGGTCTATCGAACTTGTGTGTCTGTGTGAAAGCTTTGTTCCCTCTTGCTTGCAAGTAAGAAAAAAGTTATACTTATTTCACGGTGTGGACGCAAGTTCGCTGTGTAGGTGCTAATACCACCTGTGCAGGTAAGAGGGGGTTGCCGCCTCCTCTTGCTGCCGTTATTTTGTTTTCTGTACTTACTATATCACATTAAAATCTAAATGTCAAGAGAAAATATCTAAAAATGCAAATAATATATTCTTATAGATAGAATACTACTGTTGACGCCTATATTTCCATATGATATAGTAGTCTAGGGGCGCATTGTATGGCTTGGTCTTACGCTCCATTATGGAAACTACTGATTGACCGGAATATGAAAAAGACAGATTTGCTATCGATGGCAGGCATTTATTCACAGACACTTGCAAATATGGGTAAAAATAAGCCCGTTTCTATGGATGTGCTGGGGAAAATCTGCTTAGCTTTAGATTGTCGCATTGAAGATATAATATTATTTATCCCTGAGGATAAAGCTAGAAATTAACATATTATCAAGATAGAGCCTGATAGTTTTATAGTTAATCAGGCTCTATGGTTATTCTGGTATGTTTGTTCTTCTCAACAACCTTCTTAGTTGAGCAGGTCACTTCTTGCAGGCCAGTTATTTCTACACGACCGCCTGGTTTTACCAGTAGTTTTGCCTTGAAAGACGTTAGTTTATCTGG
>JAAZFB010000301.1 GCA_012511915.1 Clostridiaceae bacterium | reverse complement strand
GTATGGTACTATCCTTTGTTCTTATTTTTAGTTTGTGCATAAGCGTGAATGCTGAAGATAAAAAAATAGAATACGAGCTATGGGTAGAATCCCCCTATGTTACAAGCGGACTGACATATAATGACCTTAATATTTATAGGGCACAGTCTATTGGAGAGTTAGCCTTATACCCTCTATCCCGGTTGGGCAGTAATTATTACCTTGCAATTTGTGAAGAAAAAATCTCCAATGGCGGATACAATGGCAAAACAAAAACAAGCTATCTTTATTGCTATATTATTCTTGTAAACAATGGCGATTTTCTTATTATATCACAGCAAAGCCTTGGGGAGGAATATTACTGGGACAGAGGCATTGCCATTCAAAATTTAGTATCTACTGTTAACAATTCAACCTGGTATGCAACACAAAATTCAGAGGTTCCCTATTATGTGATAGAGGCTCAAGGAAAATACTCCAATTATAATTATACCGAGTATTACGAACAGCTTATTATAACAAGCGGTGGGAGAATATATCGGTTTTCGCAAAGCGCAGAATATGGTTGTGAGGAAAATGCCACAGCATATAACGGTCTTTTGTATGCCACGGCATATCGGTATCGTTCCGGCTCCAGTTATCCCTACTATATGATTGACAGATCTAATGCCGCAAGATTGAAACCATATATTTTTCAAGGTGGTACGGTAAGCTACGGTGCTCATATGGATGTAAAGACAAGTGAGATGACCACAGCAAATGGATACACAATATATAAAGGCAACTTTGGCTCAAATGTATCCACCACAGGCACAAGCATTATAAGCCAAAACGGTAACACCTTTCCCGATGGTCGGAGTGTTTCAGCCAGTTGGATGGGGCTTGGAAACTATATCTATGAGATATGGTACAACATTAAAAACCCGGACGGAACAGTAAAGTCCCGTGGTCCAACCGGATACTCCACTACGTTTTCAAGCTCGTTTGACACTTTTAATCTTATGTCCATTGCTATCAATAATTCCAAGTTTGTGGTATGTGTAAATCAGGTTGGTCATTCCTTCATACGAGAATACTACCGTGTTGCGGTGGTGGAGGAAACAATCTCCGGCGAAATTATAAGCGGTGGCGGCAGTATCGGCACGAAGAACATTACTCCGCCCAATACTACGGACACAGAACCTGTTTTAAGCAGTATTGACTTTGCACAGGAGGACTTGCCCCTCGGATATAATATCCGAAATAATGTGATTGATAGCGGAAAATTAGATGTCGATCTAAGACAACAAGTAAATTCTATAAGGCTAAATGACATTGTAATACTTAAAAAGGCCGGATATGCCAGCGGAAGTCAGAACACAGGGATAAGTCTTACCTATTACAGCAACTATGATTATAGCTTTGGCAGTAACTATATCCGCTTTTATACGAACGGTCAAAACTTCTTGTGGTACTGCTACTATCCCGAAACTCTGAGTGTAGGAACATATAATAAAACATACTACATCGGAGATAAGACCATTTATGTAACAATTAAGGTTATAGCGGCACCAACCAACAATGGAGTCACCACGGTGGTATTTTAAAATGATGATATTATTTTTCATAATTGGCTGTATTTTTGGCAGCTTTCTAAATGTAGTTTTATCACGAAAGGATTGGTACCGTGGGCGGTCAAGATGTGATACTTGCGGATACATTTTAAAATGGTATGACTTAATTCCGATTATCAGCTTTTGTCTGCTGAAAGGGAAATGCCGCAAGTGTCATAGTAAAATCGGTGTTTTGCACCTTGCAAGCGAACTTTACATGGGTTGTGGATTTGCAGTAGCGAGCATTTATTTTCAGCAGGGTACGATGGCGGCGATAATTCAAATGGCCGCCATCATATTTTTAGGGATATATGCTATTAGCGACACAAAAGAGTGCGCTGTTTCCACCCTGTATCTGTATGGTGGACTGATGACCGTTTCCCTATTGCGTATGATAG
>JAAZFB010000300.1 GCA_012511915.1 Clostridiaceae bacterium | reverse complement strand
TTAAAGAACCATTTCCCGGCAAGTGCCGTAAGTATCATCGGGAGCAGTGTTATTGCAGCACCAAACAAAAACAGCTTCAGTACGTACTCATGAAAAATATTTATTATCTGGGCACCTGCATTTCTACCTACGGCCGCCAGCAAAAATAGTAGGCCAAGCTGACGCTGCAGCTGATTGGCAGCACTTCTCATTGTCCATAAAATAGGACCGGTTTTACCGATACGGCTTACTATCAGTGCAATCATAAGCACTCCGCCCGTAAGTCCCGGGCTAAATGCAAAACTACCAAATTCAATATTTATCTTTCCTACCAGAACACCCAGAATAATTCCCAGAGCTACCGGCAGAATATCAGTATCTGAAAGTCGTTTGCGGTCATCACCAAAAATACGGGTAACTTTTTCCATATTAACTTTGGTACCGGCAATAATAAGTTTATCGCCAAACTGAAGCTTAGAGTGCGGTGTTGGTGAAATATCAATTCCCGAACGTCTGATGCGTACAACGGTGGCACCGTATTTATGCAGCAGATTAATCTGTCCGATAGTCTTGTTTACAACTTCTTTGTTGGTTAATAAGACAGAGCGGACATCATAACTGGAATCAAGCGGAATTTCCTTTTGAGTTGTGTGTCCGATCAGCAGTTCCACCCGGTTTAAAGCATCTTCACTGCCTACTGCCCTGATTAAATCACCCTTTTGCAAAACAGTGCCTGTTTGCGGGGTAATTGCCATTCCCTGGTGCATCACCCTTGAAACAACAGCCTCGGTCATGTGCCTTATGCGAAGTTCACCAATAGATTTGCCAAATACATTTTCATTTTCAACAATGAAATTGCGGCTGGTGATTTCAGGAAACTGGTCATCAATTTTTGACTGATACTCTTCTTCGGCCTTTTTGACGGAGATTCCAAGTATTTTAGGCATAAATCTGATAAATAATATTACACCTATTACTCCAAAAGGATAGGCAACACCATAGCCGATCGAGGCAAGCGGCGATCCGGTTATGTCAATTGCCGCAGCCAGTCCGGGTGTACTTGTCAATGCTCCGGCAAGTAATCCGATTGCAATGTTTTTGTCTATTTTAAACAGAAAAATAACAGCAAGCATTATCACAGCTGCCAGAACTATAAGAATTGTGGCAAAAGCCGCAAGTTTCCGCCCTTCTTTTTTAAATGATTCAAAAAAGCCGGGTCCGGCCTGAATACCAATCGTGAAAATAAACAATACAAGTCCGAGATATTGAAAGTCATCGGGAATTATTATTCCGTAATGACCAAAAATTAAGGCAACAAAAATGATTGCCGAAACATCAAGCGAGAGGCCGAAAATTTTTATTCTGCCAATTATAAAACCAATGGCAATAATTAAAAAAAGTGCAAAATAATTATTTGTGAGAATTTCCATTTTGTTCTAATTTTTATATTGCAAAGATAGTGAAATGTATATTTGAGGTTTAATTTGTCTGAATGTGTAAAATCATTTCAGCTTAAAAAAGAGTTTTGTAACAACTTTATTGAAAGCCTTTGTTATAACGTTTAAATTTTCACCTTTTCACATAC
>JAAZFB010000299.1 GCA_012511915.1 Clostridiaceae bacterium | reverse complement strand
CGGCCTGCGGATAAACACCCGTTGTATGATCCACAAAATATGTGTCAAAACCGCTTCTTTTAATTTCTTCAATCGACAGGTTTCGCGTGAGCTGGTGGACTATCGCGCCAATCATCTCAAGATGGCCCAGCTCTTCCGTACCGATATCCGTGGGGGAAATGCTCCGCCGCCCTGAAAACCTAGCAGACAAGCCGTTTTCGGGCTTTCTGATTTACCGTATCACAACACACGAGCGCATAAAAAAATATGACCCCGAATCGGACAAGCCCGAAGTCGAAACGGGCAAAACCGAAAGGGTCATACGTTTATTTGCGGTTTGATTTTATGGTGACTTTATGGTGACTTTATCAAATACACATTCCGCTTGCTTTTTTGTCAGCAATTTACGCTCCTCCAGCGACAAAAGCATAGCCTTTTGAACATTTAATAAAAACTCTTTGTGCAGAGTTTTATCAATTTTCGGCGCCGGTTCGCCTATGTAGATAAAATCTCTGTGCTTCATATCACCACACCTTTTAATCAAGATGTTAAATAATATGAATGCATGGATTGTCCTTATGCGATGGTGAAGAGTAAAATCCCTCTGTTGTTTTTTTATTTATAACTCATATAATCAAAAACCGCTTTTTTGACAATAAACATAAAGTTTTCATAAATTGTAAAAAAAATTGACACAAATATTTAATTTTGTTATGCTAAAGATAAGATGTAATTTTAAATTTTAAAAATAGGAGTTGTTGATAAAAAAACTAAAGAAACTCCCGGCAATGTTTCTTGCTTTTCTTATGGTGTTTGGTGGAAGTCAAATTTCAGGTCAACCAATCCTGGTCAGCGCACAAACTGTAAGTCCACATATAACGTTTGTATCTTCCGAAATTCCATTGATAACAAAACCTGGTGGAAAATTATATCTTATGGTTGGAGTTCCTGATACTGATCTCACATGGGAAATCTCTGATCCGCTAGTAGCAACTGTCTCTTCACGGGGCGTTGTCACTGGCGTTTCAATTGGGGAAACAAAAATCACAGCAAAATTAGGAGATAAGTATTATATTGATTGTGATATAATAGTATACGATGAAACATTAATAGAGCACATTTCGTCAATTGAAGTTACTACCTCAGGATTGTATTTATATCCCGAAAAGACATATCAAATTTTTGCTGATGTTTATTGGGAAGGTCAGTTTGATGATTATACAGAAGCGAGAGCAGAATGTAAGGTTATTTGGAATAGTAGCAGTCCAGGCATTGCGTCTGTCAAAGATGGGTTGATCAAAGGGATAAATACTGGCAAAGCAACAATTTCCGCTACATCTGTTGACGGAGGCCTAGTCGCTAAATGCGAAGTAACAGTAAATGAAGAATCTGTAAATAAAAGTCTTATCATTCCCAAAAGTCCGCTTTGGTGGTTTCTTGTTATTATCTCTTTCGGACTTTATTACTATTTCAATCCTCCGGTAGAGAAAAAACCTGACCCCACACCAACGCCTGACCCCACTCCGGATCCCTCAACAAATGACGGAAGGGGTGTCGTTACTGGATATGTAAACAAAACTCAAGCAATACGAAAAAACGATCAACTGACCTTCACTGCTGGTTCAGCAACGACTGAAAAAGAAAAGTTTGTTAATTTTGCGTTAAGCCAAGTGGATTATCACGAGGGAAAAAGCTGTGGTATAGGAAAAGACAGATATGGAAATTCTGATCCCGGTAAACCTGCTCGCATCTATTTTCCATCAAGCAGCAACGACAACTGGACAAAATATGGATATCTTTATAACGGTAGTTATAGTGGTTCGTGGTGTGCAGTTTTTGTATCTGTTTGTGCAGATGAGGTCGGAATTTCAACAGACAAAATTGAAAGAAGCACTTACGCCTCAATGAATATTAATAAAAGCGGTTATTTTAAAGTGGACAACAAAGCCCCTCAGCCCGGAGATTTGTTTTATTATACTCCCACCGGAAACAACAAGGTAACAGATCATATAGGAATCGTCACAGGATATAATTCTTCTACAAATGTGGTCTCCACAGTCGAGGGAAATTCAAGTGATAAGGTTAGAGCCCGCGAATATGACTTGTATGAAACAAACAGAATAAAAGGTTTTTACCGATTTTAACATTGTTGATCGGAGGGAATAGTTTGAAAAAGGTAATAGCACTTTTTTTAATGGGAATGATTTTCTGCCTTGTTGCCTGCGGCGGCAAAGATACAACCACTACAACAAATACGACTGAAGAAAGTGAATCTTTAATGGACACTTGGCATGAAGAAACTGAGAAGGAAAGCGAAACATTAACTCAAATTAGTGAATCTTCTGAATTTGAAGAGGAATCTGTTCAACCGACAGAAACAAAAACCGTTTCAGCAATCTTAGGTTCACTGACAAAAGAAGATGGAACGGGAGAAGTGGCAATTCATTCAAATCAGAAAGATTTAAAATCAAGATTAGATACGCCTGGAATTTCTTATTCTCAGGTCAACAATTCAATTGAATGCAGTGACGGAACAATGTATTTGGGATATTCGGATGGGATGACTGGAGTTAAAATAAGACAAATAAAACTCATGCAAACGAGCAGAGGGTTAAAGATTGGTGATCCAGTAAGCAAAATGAAAGAAATTTATGGAGATGCGGAATTGCAAACGGGATCTATTGGCCCACATTATATCTATAACTTTCCAAATGAAGACAACAATGAGTTCAAGGTTATTGCAGACGGAATAACTGATTCTGCGAAAATAACATACCTCAGCGTATCTGAGGACCCGTCATGGGGAATAGAAACTGATGCGGGAGAATAAATATTGAAATAAAAGGGTTATTAGAAATATAATAACCCTTTTTATTTGTACAATTAATTGTAGAGTTTGAATAATATAATATTAAAACACAGATGCGGAGTTGACAATTTTGAAAAACAGATTAAATAGGTTGATATCCATATTTTTAATTGCAATATTTATGACAGGAGTATTTTCAATCGGGGTATTGTCTTTGTCTTTAAATTCTGAAAATGTTAATACCAAATTCATAACACATGTTGTACAAAAATCAACTATGCCGGAGGGTTATACTGCAATTAACTCCCCTGAAGACCTTAATAATATAAGAAATAATCTTGAAGGCAAGTATATCCTTATGTCTGACATTGATCTTTCAAGTTTTGAAAGCTGGATTCCAATTGGATCAAGCAAAGAAGAAAGCTTTCGCGGAGTTTTTGACGGAAACGGTTATGCTGTTAAAAATATGAAAATAAATATCACAGGCAACGCAGAAGAATCTGTTTATGCGGGGCTATTTGGATATGCTCACAGCGCCGAGATATACGACCTTGGAATAGAAGATATTGATATTCAAATTTCAAATGTTAAACAAATAGTGTTCGGTGGTGTTTCGGGAGCAATTTTTGCGATGGAAGTGATAAACTGCTATGTAACCGGAAATGTAAATATATCAAGTGTACAATACACTTATGTGGGGGGGATTTCCGGACATAATGGAATACTTGTAATAACAGGCATCTCACTGCCCAGCAATTCTCATATAAGAAATTGCTATAACACCGCTAACATCACTGTTGAGACTGCTTCCGGATATGTTGGTGGAGTTAGCGGAATGCACACAGGACTTGTGCAAAACTCTTGCAATGAAGGAACCATACACGTAAAAGGTAGTGCAACTAAAACTCGATGTGTTGGTGGTATTGCTGCCAATGCGTATAGTGTCAGTAATTGCTATAATATCGGAGATATCAAGGATGAATCTTTAAACTTTAGGCGCACAGGAGGATTAGTAGGCTCAAGTGACAGATTGGCAATTTCCTCTTCGTATAATGCCGGTAAAATAGAGGTTCAATCGAACAATGACGGTGATAGAGTATGCACAGGAGGTCTTGCCGGACATGCAGCTTTTTTAGGAGAGCGTCTGCAAACATATCAGTATGTCTTCAACAGAATTGATTATATGTATGATTCGTTGCTGACAAACTCATATTATTTAAATTCTATCAATGCACCTGTGGGAAATCCAACAATATATAAGGATGCACTCATAAGTATAAAATCTTTATCAGACTCAGAAATGAGAACACAAAAAGCCTTTAAAGGCTTTGACTTTGAAAATATATGGATGATGCCGAGCGGCGGAGAATATCCCGTGTTCAAGCCCAACCTTGAAAAGTTTGAATTTTCTGAAATTAAAGGAAAGGTGGAGTTGACACACCGAAAGACAGTAAATATTGCTGAAGGAACAGAAATTGTTGGATGGATAACAACTAACAAACGAATAGCTGTTGTAAATGAGAACGGAGAAATTGAAGCAACGGGAAGAGGCAAGGCATATGTTTCTGTAGTAACTTCAGACGGTCAATTTGAACATTGTCATGTAACGGTCAATTATCTTTGGTGGCAATGGATCATAAAAGTTCTGCTTTTCGGCTGGATTTGGTATTAAACCTTTCGGAGGACGTTTATTATGAAGTTATTAAAAAGTATTGCTGCATATTTTATAATTGCCGCTATGATTTTTACTAATTTATCTGTAACGGCTTTTTCAACTCAAAACAGTTATGAAATAAGCCTTAAAGACTTTTCAGAGGATTTCAAAGAGTTAATTGTAAAACATGACAAGAGCATTGGTATTAACACTCGTAAAACAACCGAAAGCGAAGAAAACTTTTCAGAGCCTTTTTTAACAAACAGGCTGGTGGTGAAAACATATTCAAACGAGCCGTTAAGTGAAGATTGCGGAGCAATTGATAAGGTTGAGGGGTATTTTAATTGGCACATTATGCAATATGACGACTCTCAAAGCGCATTAGCCGCTTTTAATTTTTATCGTGAGCAAAGTTATGTTGATTATATTGAATATGATGATATAATTATTAACAACACAGAAGAATCAGAAGAGGGCGAAGCCGAGCTTCAAACCACGATGTTTTCAAGCGGTGAGTCATCCGGTCACCTTTCGTGGGGTTCCGCAAATACCCGTTCGGTTGAAGCCAATAAAATGATATCGGACTCCATGATTGAACTTCCTGAAATAGTTGTTGGAGTTATTGATACCGGAGTGGAACTTCATGATTTTTTTACAAAAGACCCGGAAAATCCGAGAATCCTTTGGGAACCTGATTGGGAGCAAGAGCATTATATAGATTCCAGACCTGACGGTGGTCACGGAACACATGTTGCCGGAATTATTGTTGACAATACGCCGTCAAATGTGAAGATAAGACCTTTGAGTACAGATTTATTTGCAATACCAAATGATGAATCCGAACTCTCATTTGAATACGAATATGAAGATGAAAATAAGAACAGAACTATTTTTATAATTGCATTAGAAATTTTACTAATGCTTGAACTTGAAGTAGATGTAATTAATATTAGCATGGGAGACTCTGCAATAAGTAGTGAAGGCGCAAAAAAGTACAGCGAATCCATAAATGACGCAGTTAATCTTGCTGTCTTTGAAAAAGATGTTCCGGTAGTAGTTGCTGCCGGAAACGAGTATGATGAAGCAGGCAAATACTATCCCGGAAATGCAGAAAATGCAATTACTGTTGCGGCGACAGACAGAAGCAACCACCCGATTTTGTTTTCAAACAAGGGAACTGCAGTTGACCTTTGCGCTCCAGGCGGAAGCCTTTTTAATTCCGATGGAATTTACAGTACGGTTTTAAATAACGGATATGCCAAGATGTCCGGAACTTCAATGGCAGCTCCTTTTGTAACGGCGGCGGTTGCAACGTTGAAATCGTTAAATCCAAATCTTACAGTTGAGCAAATAAGAAAACGCTTGACTTCAACGGCGTCCAAGCCGAGTAATTGGAACAAGCTTTATTCAAAGAATTTCGGCGCAGGCATTGTGAACTTTTCCGGCATGATTGAAGCAGAACGGTCAGAAATCCCGTTTTTTACAGAATCGGACGAAAGCACGCTTGAAATATCTTTGAAATCTTCTGACATTAACGCACGTATATATTATACAACAAACGGAACTTCTCCGAATCCGGTCAACGGTACTTTATACAGAGGTTCGATTGACCTCTCAAATAAAAATATAGCAACAATAAAAGCGATTGCTGTGGCTGACAACAAACTATACAGCTTGTCTTCAGAATATATTGTTCGTTATACAAAGGCAATGACCTTATACTATAAACATGAAAAACAACTCAATGTTCCGCACGGAAAACCTGTCGTGAAATGGACGACAGATAATTCAGAAGTTGTCTCGATTTATTCCGGCTGCATGACCAGTGAAAAAAGAGGCACTGCAACAGTTACTGCGAAAATAGACAGTATCAGAAGTGCAACGTACGAGATAACCGTAAAATACAATTGGTGGCAATGGCTAATAATAATATTCTTGTTTGGTTGGGCATGGTATTAAATAAAAAATTTAATTTGCTCAAACGCCCTGTTACGATTTCAAGATGGAGTCGTAACAGAGCATTTTTTTTGATAATTTTTTAAAAATTAACGTCCGGACAAAATAAATTCTATACAGTCCAAGCATATCCATATGCTAAGGGCTATATTTATGCCCGTTTGGAGGTTTTGTCCATGTATCGATTAATTTACACACTTGAGGAATTACAAAAATATTTGTCTGGAGCTATCATTGCCGCTTTTGACTTCGAAACTTCTCCGGATGAAAAATACAGGAATGAAGATAAGTCAGCCGCGGTCTCCGCCGCCCTTTCTCCAAAGCCGCCGAAAACGGCACAGCCTCGCCGGCAAGTCGTGTCATTGTCGGAATAATCGCCGAAAAAGCCGCCCAAAATCTATGTCCTGTCCTCAAAAGGCTTTGGGCAGTCATGTTTTGGGCAACAAAGTTCCGCCGAAGCGCCGAAAACTTTTAAAGACACGGCTTTTGTTTCGGCGCTTAATCGGCGCTTAACAGATGCTTCATCGGCGAATGGTGCGTTACCTGTTCGCACACCTGTTTTTGTCAAAGGCAGGGTTAAAGGCATAAAAGTTTTTGCTGTCAAGCTTATCCGTCGCAAGGCGAAGCCCCTCGCCAAAGCGCTGGAAGTGGACGACTTCG
>JAAZFB010000298.1 GCA_012511915.1 Clostridiaceae bacterium | reverse complement strand
GATTAAGGATCTGAGCTCTTAGTCCACTGAAAAACTCTTCCAACTGATTGACTTCAGAGGATGCTGTTGGGTTGCTTGCGTAAAGGTAACTGCCACCTGTAGCAGTCGCGATTGAGTTCAGGTATGAACCATCGGCATCAGTCCCAAACCCGATGGTATAAATCGTAATATCATTAGCCTTGAAAGGGCTGCCGATATAATTCTCGATTTCAGCCATGCTTGCCATATAACCATCCTGGCCATCTGTCATTACAATCATGCTGTTAATGACCCCTGAACCTTTTGTAAACTTGTCAAGAGAATGGATTATCGAGTGGTATACTGCAGTGCCACCATCGGCATATATTGAATCTACAGCTGCAGTAAGTTCATCTACCGATAATCCAAAGGGATAATCCCCGTTTATTCCGCTATCAAATGTTACAAGGGCAATATTTTCAATTTCTGCTTTATCCGCGGCAAACAGTTTTATTGCGCTTTTTAGCTTCTCAATCTTATCCCCGGCCATACTTCCTGAAGTATCCACACAAAGCAGTATATTAGCGCTGGTATAATCTACCTTCTCAACTGTGAAAACTGTTATTTCCACACCACAGTCTTTAACAGACAAAGCAGCTTTCAACTCATCCGCTGAGGTGTACAGGTTATTGCTTATATTTACAGTTGCTTTTACTGTATTGTTGGTCTCGAAGTCTGTTGTGTCTACATTAACGATATTTACCGACATTCTTTTTTGACTTACATATGTCTGCATCTGAGCAGAAAAATCGCCAACAAGCGAATCTTCATCTTCGGAACTGCTTTCTGTAACCGATACATCACTCATTTTAACAGTCATATTGTTGTCTAATACTTGCTCGACATATACAGCTGCTTCCTTCAACTTTTCCGGGTTGTCCTTGTCCCCTATGATTCCGACCAGTTCATACATAGGTACCGTATAATCACTGTCATCACAATCCCCAACCGTGTCTATTGAACTGTCTATGTATTCAACAGATTTCGTTTCATTGCCAAGGGAGTGTTCGATTTTTGCCATTTGCAAATATGCTTTTGAGGCATCAAGCGCATATTCTTCTGTAGCATACTTTAATAAACCCTCTTCCATCTTTCCAAGAGCAGGATTCTTAATTGCTGTTTTTAGAGCTTTTATTTGCGATTTCGCTTCATTTCTTTCTTCACGGCTTTTATCCATATAGGAATTGTTATATATATCATTCAGCTTATCATACACCATTTGATACTTCTGCGTATTTTCCTTTGAGAAAGAGCCTGAGAAATTGGACTGCTTAATATAGTTGTTTAAGTATAATTCCGAAACAATTAGCAGCTCGTTATAATCTGAGTCTTCGCTCACCGCTTCAGCTATTGCTTTATAATCCTCGCATAAAATCTGCAGTTTTAGTCTTGCAAGCCTTACTTGTGTAACATCAAGAACCCCGGGATTCTCCTCAAAAAAGCTATTCAGCTTTCTCAATTGCTTCCTGGTTTCTGCAGAGTCGATCGCCTTACCGTTCAGATATTCTTTATGTGTTTCTTCAGCGTAAATAATATATTTTGCTAATTTGGAATAAGCGTTGTCATCGGTTCCAGGTATAGATTTTTCGATCGCTTCAGATATTTCATTTGATGTCACAGAGAGTGTTTCCAGATGTGTTGCGTATATTGAAGCCACATCTGACTCACCCGTTAAGCTATAATATGCTGTTTCTGCATCACACATGGCAGCAACGGCTTGAAGCTCTGAAGCAACTTCCGGGTAGATTTCAACTGATTTATGGTATAGTGCTTTTGCAATGGAATAATCTTTGTTTTGAAAAGCTAAACGCGCCCCAGCCAATGCATATTCATCAGTATAATCCTCTCGCAGATCCTGCAGCAGAGTTTGCGCTATGTCTACAGAGCCTTCATCAGCGATAGCATAAACAAGGCTTAATTTGTTATAATTCTTTAAAGAACCCTGCTCCTTAGACTGAGAAAAAAGCTGCGGAACAGCAAGCCCGCCGATTGCGGCAATAAAGACTGCACATGAAACTAAATTGCGAGCCATATGTTTCTTGGCAAGCAATCCCGATAGCAGAAAGAATACCGCTGCCGGTACCATTCCTATTGCCATTTGAATAAATGTGTTTTGCATTGTAGTCATCCTCCCGACGCTGATTT
>JAAZFB010000297.1 GCA_012511915.1 Clostridiaceae bacterium | reverse complement strand
ATATAGCAGACTTCAATGTGTTAAAAGATGTATTTGCATCCGCCGGTGTTCCATGTGTTTTGGCTATCGTAACAAACCGTGTCGGAAACATCAATCATATGAATTGGGAGCATATCAAAGAGCTTCAGGACGATTACGGTTATGAAATAGCTTCACATACACATACGCATCCCGAATTGTTGGAGATGACGGATGAAGAAATAGATTATGAATTCAGTCAAAGCAAGAAAATGCTGATTGAGCAGGGGCTTATTTGCAAAAGTCTAATGATACCATACGGGCATTACGATAACCGTGTAAAGCGTATAGCTCAAAAGTATTACAGGGGCGTAAGAAACAGCGACGTCGGTGAGTATTATAAAGGGTATAACATTGTGCCAATTAAAAATTTGCAGGTAGCGTCATCCGGTACCGAGTTTGAGGATTTGAATTCTCATAAAACAAAGGTAGACAATGCCATAATTGATAATGCGTGGCTTGTGTTTTTATTTCACGGATGGTCAACGGTTGACGGTGTTGTGCAGGCAAACGGTAAAACTAAACTGCAAAACTTGACTGATTTAATTGCATATATTAAATCGGAAAATGTGGATATTATCACTTTTGATGAGGGACTTGACAGGTTTGCCAGTCAAATAGATATAGGTAAAGATTCGGATTTTCGTGTAGGTATTGACGGTACAATAAAATCACGGCAGATTAACACGCTATATCTGCCCCATAATACCGTGGACGGCTTGTTGCCGATAACTGGTTTTAAAACAAATACATTGACAATTACAACGGTGAGCGCCGGGCACAACGGTTTCCCTGTGGTCGGCGGTTGGTCGCCGGGCGGAATGCTATTGACTTATAATTTTTCATCTTCAGAATTAGGATACCAATTTCAAGAATTTTTACATTACAACAGCAATAACATATATAGAAGAAAAGTTAAAACGGACGGAAGTTGGGACAATTGGCTTCTGTTATTAAGCAATAAGAAAGACATAAACATTATTCCTGAAATACCATCAGACCATTTGACTACAGATTTGCCACAAGAGAGCATTACACTAAGTGCAATAAGCGGTGCTAACAAAGAAGGATATCCTGAAAATTCGTCTGGCACACTAATTGCTTATTGTATTGGCGGTTTTGGTTGGGACAAAACATGGTATTTCGAAGAATATCACCTTTATAACTCTAACAAAAAATATACCAGACACAGCGGAACGGATGGAAGTTGGCAGCCGTGGATTAACCCGTATTTGGATACGGCATACCATGTAGTGCTTTCTATGCCAAAGGATACCTATGACGGTTTGACACAACCAAAGGACTTTCCGACAGGTAAGATTATTTATACAACGGTCGGCAACGGTGTTTTGGGGCTGCCGAATACTTACAGTGCATGCTTAATGACAAGCACAGTAGGCAGTACTATAGTTGGTGACTACGGGTATATATATCAAGAGTGGCGAAAATACGGAGAGAACAGATTTTTCACCAGGGCAGCAGTAAATGCCACAACATGGGCAGATTGGGTTGAGATAATATAATATTAAACACTAATAAAAACCGACTGTCTTTGCGGTCTTTTCCCCGCTCGACTT
>JAAZFB010000296.1 GCA_012511915.1 Clostridiaceae bacterium | reverse complement strand
CCATAATTATCGGCATCTTAAAGTTTTAACAAAGGAAAAGCTGACTTTGTTAAAACCCAATCTGTATGGTTTTTGTTTAAAAACGCACAAAAACCATACAGATTGGAAGTCAAAAGATTTAATTTTTCTTTAGAAAAATAAGACTTTTTGACTTTTTAAGTAAGCCCTAATTACCACTACATAGAAGAGGGGGATTGTATGAAAGAAATAAATATAAACAACACTAATTTAAAACTACCTAAAATTGCGGTAGGCTGCATGAGACTGTCAAATCTTAACGATTCAGAAGCGCAATCCTTTATAAATACTGCAATTAGTTTGAGGCTTAATTTCTTTGACCATGCCGATATTTATGGCGGGGGCGGACGTTGCGAAGAGATTTTCTCTAAAGCAATAGGAATGAACCAACAAATCCGCGAACAAATTATTATTCAATCTAAATGCGGTATAAGAAGAGATATTCCCGGTAAAACTTTTTTTGATTTTTCTAAAGACTATATTTTAAATTCTGTAGATGGAATTTTAAAAAGATTAAAAACAGATTATTTGGACATTTTGCTTTTGCACAGACCGGATGCTTTGGTTGAACCTCAAGAAGTTGCCGAAGCTTTTGACCGCCTTTTTAGTTCGGGTAAGGTGCGGTATTTTGGAGTATCTAACCAAAAACCCTTGCAAATTGAATTACTGCAAAAATACATTAACCAAAGAATAATTATTAATCAGCTCCAGCTTAGCATTACCAATTCAGGCATGATAAGAAACGGTATGAATGTTAATATGGAAAACGATGCTTCAATAGACAGGGACGGTAGTATTCTTGATTATTGCAGGCTCAAAGATATTACCATACAACCATGGTCACCGCTCCAATACGGATTTTTCAAAGGAGTGTTTATAGGTAATGAAAAATTTGAAGATCTGAATACCATGCTAAACAAGCTATCAACAAAATATAATGTTACAAAATCGGCTATTGCAATAGCGTGGCTTTTAAGACACCCTGCAAAAATGCAACCGGTAATTGGTACAACTAATGTAAGTCATTTAATGGACATGAGCAAATCCGTTGATATTGAGCTTACTCGTGAAGAATGGTATGATATTTACAAAAGCGCCGGCAACGTATTACCTTAATACTATTTTCCTTGAAATACTATTCCCATTTTAATATGTTGACACATTCGTGTCAACAACGCCGTTGGCGTAAGGAAAATAGTATTGAATTGTTCCTAAATTAAATCAATTTTTTAATTTAGGAACAGTATAACGTCCGCTGATTGCGGTCGCTATTGACAAAAAAAGTTTGTCAATATTTTAAATAAGGAATACTATAAGATTTTGATTGAATTTAGTATTAGTATTAATATAGCGCGGTTGCAAACGACAACCGCGCTAATAAAATGGACATTATTTATTAATCACTCATTTAAATTTTATTTTTGTTTTTTCTACTTGTGATTGTTCTATATATCCCGTTTTCACACGAAAAGTGATGCTTTCATTTGGCGGCAAATACTTTAATTGCCCTTTTTCCTTCAAGTAGTTGTAACCCTTATGCTCTGCGGTTGCAGGCAGCACCATACCCATAGCATCTTCATTGGGTGTGCGCGCAATCCAACGGATACCGATAGGTGTTTCTTCCGGGCGGAATGCAAGGTAGTTTGCATAGCCTTCCGGTGCTATTTGCATGCAGTGGGCCCAACCGTCAGGATCTGTATCGTATTTCATGGTAAATACAATCTCCGGTTCATAAGTTTGCGTTTTGCTATCAACCAAATTTATTATTTCCGGGTTTTGTTTTATCCTTTCAAAATACGCTTTTAGTGCCTCGGCTTTTTCTTGCGGTAAGTTTTCGGGAATATCCTCATGTACAAAAATGCTGTTGCTTGAATCTACTAATCTTGCGCCTTCAATTGGACGGAAATTCACATGACACAAATAAGCATAAGCAAGTGGTTCGCTACGACGATTTGTAACCGTCATACTTATATCAATTAAAGTATCATTTTCATAAATGCGTATTTTAGGCTTAGCAATATAGCCAACCCCGAACGCCCGACGGTAATATACTTCGCTAACGACTTCCATGTATCGTCCCTGTTCATCATTATCGGTTACAATGTACGAGGTGTCATACCTCATGGTAGGAAGTTCTCCGTGTTGGGGGTGAGTATCCTCCGGTGCAGGATTTCCCATTGCTGTCATGCCACAGTGCAACATGAAACAGCCATAGGATTCACCAAAATTATCGGTTGCGCGGGGCTCGTCAAACATAGATTTCATTGTCAAGTCAACTCCGTCAAAACGGGCTCTCCATATTTGTTGCCCTTTGAATGGAAGAATAATCAATTCTCCTCTGTCATTTTTAATACGCAGTGCACAAATGTCACCGGCATAAGTAAATCCGGACGCCGATAACTTACCTGACTCAATAAAAGTCTGTTCTTTTGCGGTAAAAAAGTTTTTTTGCAGATTTACTACTGTCTCCAATTATAACCCTCCTCTTACGAATAATAGTGCTATATGCAAATAATGTCAATACCACCGCCTGTTATGCATTTGCCCCCGTTGTCGGTTACGATATATGTATCCTCCACTCCAACCATGCCCACGTTATCTATCCCTTTTTTAGGCTCGACTGCTATTGCCATGTTTTCCTTTAAAGGCTCGTTAAAGCCGTTGGCGATGGCGGGGTACTCGTCCACATGCAACCCAATTCCATGCCCTAAAAACTTTGCAATCCGCTGTTTATAACCCATAAAGCCATCAGCAAAATCATCATCTAGTTCTTTCATAACAGTGCTATATATTTGGGCAGGGATGTTGCCTGTCTTTAACAGGTCTGCGACCTTTTTTT
>JAAZFB010000295.1 GCA_012511915.1 Clostridiaceae bacterium | reverse complement strand
CAAATAGTCACCGGGGCAAATAATATGACAGAAGGGAATTTTGTTGCCGTTGACAAACATGGGGCAACATTACCGGTAGGTAAAATAAAAAAAGGCAAGCTACGTGGTGTTGACAGTTTCGCCATGATGTGTTCTGAAGACGAGTTGGGCTTGCAGCAAGAGCGTGCCGCAGGGATTATGGTTTGGCAAAGCGATACACCTTTAGGCATTGATATAAAAGAGTTTCTCGGCCTGAATGAATCGGTTATTGAATTCGAAATAACAACAAACCGCCCCGATTGCTTAAGTATTATCGGCTTGGCACGGGAAACCGCCGCAACATTTAGCCGGCAATTCAATTTAAAAAGTCCTGTTGTAACAGAAAGTGACGGGGATATCAAAGACTTTATAAGCGTTGATGTCGAAAATGCAATGCTTTGCCCACGATACAGCTGTAGGGTAATAAAAAACATTAAAATCGGGCCGTCTCCCGAGTGGATGCAACGACGTTTGGAGATGTGCGGTATAAGGGCTATAAACAATATAGTTGATATAACCAACTATGTAATGCTCGAGTATGGACAACCGATGCATGCCTTTAATTTGCGTATGATAGAGGGTGGCAACATTATTGTTCGCACTGCAAAAAAAGGCGAGACAATGACGACTCTCGACGGTGAGGTGCATACGCTTGATGAAAATATGCTTGTAATTGCAGACAGCAATAAACCGGTAGCATTAGCCGGCATAATGGGCGGTGAAAACAGCGAAATCCGAGATGATACTACACAGATACTGTTTGAAAGTGCAAATTTCAACGCTTTATCTGTTAGAACTACCGCAAAAAAACTTGGAATGAGGACGGAATCTTCAGCCCTTTTTGAAAAGGGGTTGGATGTAAAGAATACCGCTTTTGCCCTAAATCGTGCCTGTGAACTTGTGTGCGAACTTGGGGTAGGGGAAGTTGTAGCCGGTATGCAAGATGTATGTGCCCCGTTGAATGCCAAAAAAGAAATCACATTAAATGCGGAGAACATTAACACATTTTTAGGCACAAAGATAGATAAAGATTTCATGATGGACTCGCTTAAGGCTTTGGGTTTCGAAGTGAATAATGATATAATCACCGTGCCCTCATATCGAGGTGATGTTGAAAGTGAAGCGGACATAGCCGAAGAGATAGCCCGGATTTACGGATACAACAATATACCGTCTGTGCTGAATATGGGGGAGACTACACTTGGGGGTAAAAATGAAAAACAGACATATGTTGATATGGTTAAAGATGTTCTTACCTCACTGGGTTATTTTGAAATAGTAACATATTCCCTGGTCAGCCCAAAGGTATATGAGCAAATTTGCATTGAAAAAGATGACTATATTGAAATTACAAACCCCTTGGGCGAAGAACTGAGCATTATGAGAACAAATGCAATAAGCTCCGCCTTAGAGGCATTAGCCGTTAATTACAACAGACGGGTTGAAGAAGCATTTTTATTCGAGTTGGCAACAACATATCATAAGGGCGGCAATGACGGACTGGCGATTGAAAAGCAGCAAATAGTTCTTGCAACATATGGTAACGGTGCAGATTTTTATGATATAAAGGGCGCAGTTGAACAGCTTTTAGAGGCCTTTGGCATAACATATTACGATATAGAACCTTATACTGACAACACATTCCATAGCGGGCAAACCGCAATTATGAGCATAAAAAGACAACCGTTTGCAATTGTTGGGCGCATTCACCCAACAGTGCAAAAAAACTTTGAAATAGGCACAAATTGTTATGTTGCTGTAATAGATTTTGATTTGCTTTTTGAAAATAAACGTCCTGTGAAAAAGTATAAGCCATTACCTAAATACCCCGCGATTATACGGGACATTGCCGTGTTGGTGCCCGAAGAGGTTAACGCAAGGCAAATAGAAGATATTTTCAACAAATCAAAAGGCGGCATAATGGAACAATACAGCTTATTCGATGTTTACAGAGGTGAACAGATTAAAAACGGATGTAAAAGTGTTGCGTATTCATTAACCTTCCGAGCGGCGGACAGAACGCTTAAAGATGAAGAGGTAAATACAGTTATGGACATTATTATTGAACAGCTAAAACAAAAACTATCAGCCGAGTTGAGGTTATAATACTAATGTAATGGGAGGTCGCATTTATATGGATGAAACAAGAAAAATTCCTAAGCTCGAAAACGCCGAAAATGAAGCTAAAGAAATTATTTTAACGGTGTATCAAGCGCTAAAAAAGAAGGGCTATAACCCAATCAGCCAGTTGGTAGGCTATATTTTGTCGGGAGATCCTACTTACATTACAAGCCATGACGGAGCTCGCGCATTAATCAGAAAAATCGAGCGGGACGAATTGCTTGAAGAGTTAGTGCGGTTTTATGTCAGCAAAAAATAGTTTTTCAACTCCCCTTATACTAAATTCAATCAAATATAGTGTTATAAAGCGTATTCCATTCAAACTAAGCATTTGTGATGTCGGAGGGTACAAAGTTGAATAAAGCAGTTAAAACTGTCAGTTTTATAGCTTTTGCAACGTTACTTGCCAAAGCAATGGGAATGTTACGTGATATTATACTTGCCCAAGCATACGGTACAAGTGCACTTCTTGATGCATATATGGCAGCAAGCAGAATACCTGTTTTGTTTTTCGATTTTACTTTGGGTGCAGCTATAATATCAACCTTTATTCCTGTATATAACCGATATTTACAGCTAGAAGAACACGATAAGGCAAACGATTTCGCAAATAGCTTTATAACTTTGGTATTTATTATTTCACTGTTTTTTGCCATTTTGGGCATGCTGTTTTCAAATTTGATTGTAGGCATTACCGCACCCGGCTTTGCCCCCGGAATTAGACTTATCACTTCAAAGCTGTTAATTATTATGTTACCGTCTATTGTATTTACAACTCTTGCATACTCTGTTGTTGGGATATTGCAATCAAAAGGTGAGTATAACATACCGGCAATAATAAGCCTTGTCTCTAATGCAGTAGTAATATTTTATTTAGTTTTTCTAAATCAAAGGTACAGCATATTGGGACTTGCTGTTGCGATGTTAATCGGTTGGGGTATTCAGGTTTTTGTGCAAGTGCCTTCTCTGATTAAAAAAAAGTTCCGTTATAAATTTATCTTGGATATAAAAAATGAAGGCATAAAAGATGTATTTGTTTTGTCCGTTCCGGT
>JAAZFB010000294.1 GCA_012511915.1 Clostridiaceae bacterium | reverse complement strand
GACTAAGGTTGCGATATGGGTTTATCAAAGATAAGGGAAGCGTATAAAGATGACGGATAACAAAGCTGAGCAGCAGATGAAGATGTTCAAAAAAGAGATCCCGCAGATGCCCGAGGGCTATTATTCCCCGGGACCGAACCCCAACCTTGAGAAATTTATCATGGAGCACTCCACGCCATACGATCCGGCAACGGACGATTATGATGTGCCGCCCTTTGACAAGCCTATCAAAACTTCAAAGCGAACAGCTATTTATAATATGCATTCTTACCCAAGTAAAAAACCTCATGATGCCATCCAACAATATATTCGGCATTATACAAAACCCGGCGATTTAGTATTAGATACCTTTTGCGGCAGCGGGGGAACAGCACTGGCTGCCTTGATGGAAGGCCGTAAAGCAATTGCAATCGATTTGTCACCAGCAGCGACGTTTATAACTAAAACTTATTGCACACCAATAGATATCAATTATTTACAACGCGCCTTCAATGAATTGAAAAAAACAATAAAACCAGAAATTGATTGGTTATACGAAACACGCTGCGACCGCTGTAACGGTCGAGCCATGACCAATTATGTGGTCTGGAGCTATGTCTTTGAATGTCCACGTTGTCTTAAGAAAGTCCCAATATATGACTGCCCAGAAGTAGATGTCCCGAATAAAAAAGGTGATGGAACAAAAAAAGTAAAAGTATGCCCTTATTGTAAAAAATTAGGAAATTTGGAGCAAATTAGTTCGAGAACTGCAAAAAGATTTGATCCTGTTCCCGTACTAGTAAATTACAAATGCCTTGATGGATGTGAACCAAGTAATATTGAACGGAAGCATAATGACAAAGATCCTAAAAAACTGAATTTCTTTGAAATATATGATATCGAAAAAATTTCGGAAATAGAAAATAAAACAATTCCTTATTGGTATCCAACGACAAAATTCCCAGTGAATTTCTCTAAGTGGAAAACTGATTTAAAATCACTAGGAATAAATTCCATTGATCAAATGTATAGTAAAAGAAATCTTTGGGCAATATCACTTATACGAAATTATGCCTTAAGAAACATTAAATATAAAGATTGGTTATTATTTACTCTAACTGGCACTTTGCTAGCTTTATCAAGAATGCAAAGATATTCACCAAATTCTACATTCCCCAATATGTTATTACCAAATACACTCTACATTGCACCTTTACATAAAGAATACAATGCATTAGATTGGTTCTATGGCAAAAAAAGAGGGGTAATAAATGGTGCCGAAGAATTACAGGTTATCAATGAAATATTACTTATCTCAACAGATACAGCAACAAATTTACAAATAAAAAATGATTCTGTTGATTATATTTTTACAGATCCCCCATACTCAGACAAAGTACAGTATGGTGAACTAAATTTTGTTTTGGAAGCCTGGTTAGATTTAAAGCTTAATTGGCATGATCAAGAGATAATTGTCAATGAAAACAGAGGATTAACAGAAGAATATTGGGCTGAGATGATAAAAAATTCCATGGCAGAATGTTACCGAGTTTTAAAACCGGGAAGATGCATTTCGCTGTGTTACCATGATACATCCGAAGGAACATGGCAACTGGTTCAAGATATTATGGCGGAAGTTGGTTTTATCGTTGAGAAAGGTAATAAAACATTATATATTGATGCAAAAGAAAAATCCTTCAATCAAATAAAAGCTCAAAAAGTCACCAAACGCGATCTGGTGATCAACTTCCGAAAACCACGCCCGGGTGAAATCCACGCTGCCATTGCCATCACAGGCGACGAAGATGAGCGCACCTTTTCACAAAAAGCGCGCGCTATATTGACGGAAGCTCTCGAGCGCACCCCGGGCAGCACAGCTGATCGACTGTATGATGAGTTGGTCTCCCGTATGGTGCGCAAGGGCGAATTTGAGCGCCACAATTTTGACAAGCTGCTGCGAAACGTAGCTGAGGAAGTGCGAACACCGGATGCCAGTGGCAACGCTATTTCGCGCTGGTATCTATTGGAAACCGCTGGCGAGGTGGATGCCGCGGAAAGCCAGAAGGAAAGTGCTGCAGCAGAAAGGCTGGAAGCTTTCATGGCGACCTATCTCAAAGACCATCCCGAGTTTGACGGTGTACATTACTCCGACTTGTTTGAACAATACTTACCTCTTCGGGATAAGCCCCGTCGGCTTCTGGCAGACTGGCTGCCTGAATTTTTCTACCGCACACCGGAGGGTACATGGCGCCCACCAAAGGAAGACGAGGAAAGGCAGCAGAAAGCTGATTTGCGCACCAATGGTACCTTGCGGCGCGCCAGGCGCTTCG
>JAAZFB010000029.1 GCA_012511915.1 Clostridiaceae bacterium | reverse complement strand
ATTATAATATGTAATTAATGCATTTGAAATTTTTAATATTTTTGCAACATCCAACAGTTCCGCTGCGTTAAGTGTTCCCCCTAATTCCGCTCGTTTTATTTGGTCTGAAATATCATTAACACTGGCAATCGGAACATTACCCTTTTTTATAAAAAGAACTATTGCCTCAGATAATTCAGATAAAAGCTTTTTTGCATGTAAAAATTCACAAAGCGGCACAAGTGCCTCTGCCGCTCTATTTCCGTATTCGGTTATCGTTTGGTCTATAACCATGCTTTTTATTTTATCAAACTCTATTGCTTCGAGGGTCTTACGCTCCATAACAGCTCCTATACACTATATCTTTTTAGAAACTCTTCAAAGTCGGCTTTATAATCGTCATCCATGTGATTTTTCGCCTCTTGTACATACTTATGTGTATCTGCAATTGCCTTTTTATCATTGCGCTGAATTGTTTCAAGAGCAATATTAAAGCAATGGTCGCCGATACGCTCAAAATTTGTGAGCAGCTCTAAAAATATAATTCCCGATTGCGGGGTGCATTCTTGTATACATAGCCGCCCTATATGCCTGTCCTTTAATTTTTCAATCAGTTCGTCGATAACCTCTTCCAAAGGCTCAACTTTGTGCGCCGTTACAATGTCATTGTTTCTTTGTGCCTTTAGAGTAAGCTCAAGTATTTTCGAAACGCATTCATATAGATTTTTTAGCTCGTCCATTGCTATTTCGGAAAATTCAACTTTCTTACCATGAGTTGAAGTAATCAACTCCAAAATGTTCATAGAATGATCACCGATACGCTCTATATCGTTTATAGTATGGAATAAGCCGGCTAATACCCTGCTGTCTTCGGACGTCATGTCATGGTCAGCAACTTTGCTTAGGTAATTAGTCACTTCAACTTCAAGTTCATCTATAACTTCTTCATTCTCGATTATTTTGTCAATTACACTTTTATCTTTATTTAACACAAGCCTTGATGTAAGCTCAAAATTTTCATGTGCAATTTCACCCATATACACAATTTCCTTAATAGTCTGGGAAATCGCAATGGATGGGGTTGTAAGAAAACGGTCATCAATATACTTTGTTTTATCCGATTGATCCTTACCGGGAACAGATTTATTTGCAAGAATAACCAATATATTTGAAACAGGTAAAAGCATTATCGTATTAACAATATTAAACAAAGTATGGAAAAGCGCAATGTCAGAACGTGCTAAGTAATTTTGCCAAAAAGGTATTCCGAAAAAATACTTGTATGTATATATCAATGTAATTATTACTATAGTTCCTATAAGATTGAAATAAAGATGTACCATTGCAGCACGGCGGGCATTTTTACTTGCACCGGCACTGGATATGAGCGCAGTAACACAAGTTCCGATGTTTTGACCCATTACAATCGGCACTGCCGAAGAAAAGGTTACTAAACCTGTTGCCGCTGCTGCTTGCAGTATACCGACAGAAGCACTACTGCTTTGAATTATTGCAGTAACCCCAATCCCAACCAAAATACCAATTAGCGGATTTTGGAAAGAAGTAAATGCAGTTTGGAATTTAGGTATGTCTTTTAAGGCACTAACCGATTGCTCCATGGTGGT